>NZ_JBHVDD010000025.1:0-95989 GCF_042802995.1 Streptomyces sp. NPDC057438 | reverse complement strand
GCACCACCCCTCACCCGTTGCTCAGGGGGCCACGACGGGTCAGTCGAAGACGAACGGCCCCGGCGACTGGGCCGCGCCCGCGGTGCACGTCACGGGGAACCCGAAGATCACCATCTGCAGCGAGCCACCGAAGGCGTCCAGGGAGTCCCCGGGAGCGACGGTGCCGGTGAGGGGTCCGACCTCCACGCCGTCCCCGGCGGCCAGCGCCGGGTTCTCGGTGCCGGTGAAGGCGACGGTGCCGCCGCTCGCGTTCACCAGGGTGAGCGTGGACTGGATGGAGTCCTCGGCGAGGGCGATCGGAGCGGTGATCTCCTCGGAGGTGACGGTGACGGTGGCGGAGGTGCCGTCCTGGGTGGCCGTGAGCGTGGCCACTCCTGAACCGCCGATCGTGCAGCTGGCGTTGATCGTCGCGACGTCAGGGGTGACGGCCACGGCGGTGGGGGCGAGCGCGAGGCCGGTGACGGCCAGCGTCCCTGCGAGGAGCGCCGAGCCGGCTCCGAGTCGTATGCGTCTCATCGAGCGAATTCCCTTCCCTGGTACGGGAGGCGCACGGGGGCATGGGGGAGCCCCGTACGTCCCGGTACGGGCGTTGCCATGTGGGGGCGGTGCACTGCGCGGCCGCGCGGCGGAATATGACGGTCCGTCAGGAGAACGGCTCCATTGAGACGCGGGCGGCTCGAGATTGCAAGGGGCGGTCCGCGGCTTGTGCCGGGGGCGGGTGAAAGTGGCCGAACCCGTTCGCCGACGGCACGGGCCGACCCGTCCGAGGTGCCGTGCCGGTGCGCCGATCTGTCCCGCCCCGCACGCTTTCGCCGGTGGCTCGGCGCGGATGTCCACTCGCCCGCGCATGGGTTTCGCGCAGCTCGAAGGGCCGTTACCGGCCGTAACGCTATGCGGCGAGCGCCCCGGCGTCACCCACCGGCCAGGATCGGGCTCCTCGTGACGGCCACCACCGGGGGCGCCGGACTTCGGCCGCCCGGCCCACCCCGTAGGGCCCCTGGCCGGCGGGGCGTCACGCCGGCCTTCCGGTGGTTCTCAGCCCGCCTGCACCGTCGCCCGTACGGACCCGTCCGGTGCGGCCAGGAGCACCGGGGTCTCCGGGCCGCCGAGGTCCCGGACGGCCGCCCGGTCCTCGTCGCAGACGGTGTCGGCGGCGGTCACCACGGCCGCCGCCTCCAGGGAGGTGGCACCGGAGGCGACCGCCATGGCGACGGCCGTGCGCAGCGCGCTCAGCCGCAGGGAGTCGAGGGCCACGGTCCCGGCGACATAGGTGCGCCCCGTCTCGTCCCGGACGGCCGCCCCCTCGGGCACCCCGTTGCGGGCCCGCGCGGAACGGGCCAGGGTCACGATCTTGCGGTCCTCGGGGGCGAGCGCGCTGCTGTCGGTCATGAGCCGAGCATACGTTTCACGCCCGGTCGAGCCGGAGCCGGTCCGCGCGGGGCAGTCCGGCCACCACCAGGTCGTACGAGTCCTCGATCAGCTCCCGGGCCAGACCGTCGGGCAGATTCGCGTCGAGGGTCACGGTGTTCCAATGGCGCTTGTTCATGTGATAGCCGGGGGCGATCAGGCCGGGGTGCGCGGTGCGGAGCCGGATCGCGTCCTCGGGGTCGCACTTGAGGTTGACCTTGAGGGGGCGCTGGTCGATCCAGCTGAGCGCGAACATCTTGCCGAGGACCTTGAAGACGGAGATCTCCGGGCGGAAGGGGAAGTCCTCGACGGCCTCGTCGAACGAGAGGCAGAAGGCACGCAACTCCTGTGGGGTCACTCGGACTTCGTCTCCTCCTGCGGCGGGCCCGCCGGACCGATCGGCTCCACCAGGACCGTGACGATCTTGTTCCGGCGTCCTGCCGCGGCCTCCGCCGTCAGACGCAGCTCCCGCTCGTCCGGCAGCGCGACGACCGAGGAGGCCCCGGCGATGGGCACGCGGCCCAGGGCCTTGGCGAGGAGGCCGCCCACGGTCTCCACGTCCTCGTCGTCGTAGGCATCCAGGCCGTACAGCTCGCCGAGGTCGGTGATGTCGAGGCGGGCGGTGACGCGGTAGCGGTCCTCGCCGAGGTCCTCCACCGGCGGGAGTTCGCGGTCGTACTCGTCGGTGATCTCGCCGACGATCTCCTCCAGGATGTCCTCGATGGTGACGATCCCGGCGGTGCCGCCGTACTCGTCGATGACGACGGCGACATGGTTGCGCTCCTGCTGCATCTCGCGGAGCAGGTCGCCGGCGTTCTTGGTGTCGGGGACGAAGACGGCGGGGCGCATGGCCGTGGAGACCAGTTCGCTCTCGGCGTCCCGGCTGATGTGCGTCTTGCGGGCCAGGTCCTTCAGGTACACGATCCCGACGACGTCGTCCTCGTTCTCGCCGGTGACCGGTATACGGGAGAAACCGGAGCGCAGGGCGAGGGTGAGGGCCTGGCGGATCGTCTTGTAGCGCTCGATGGCGACCAGATCGGTGCGCGGGACCATCACCTCGCGGACGAGGGTGTCGCCCAGTTCGAAGACCGAGTGCACCATGCGGCGCTCCTCCGCCTCGATCAGCGACTCCTTCTCGGCCAGGTCGACCAGTGCGCGCAGCTCCGCCTCGGAGGCGAACGGGCCGCGCCGGAAGCCCTTGCCGGGTGTCAGCGCGTTGCCGATGAGGATGAGCAGCGAGGGGATGGGGCCCATGACCCTGGCCAGCGGCAGCAGCACGTACGCCGCCGCCGTGGCCGTGTTCAGGGGGTGCTGGCGGCCGATGGTGCGGGGCGAGACCCCGACGGCCACGTAGCTGACGAGGACCATGACCCCGATCGCGACGGCCAGGGCCTGCCAGGTCCGGTCGAACTCCTGCAGACAGGCGTAGGTGACGAGCGCGGCGGCGGCCATCTCGCAGGCCACCCGCACCAGCAGCGCGAGGTTCAGATAGCGGGTCGGGTCCGCGGAGATCTGGGCGAGCCCGGCACTGCCGCGCCGCCCGGACCGTACGGCCTCCTCGGCGCGGAAGCTGGAGACGCGCGCGAGGCCCGCCTCCGCGCAGGCGGCGAGCCAGGCGACGACGACCAGGGCGACGGCACCCGCGATGAGAGTCGCGCTCATGACACGGTCGGTGCCGGGGAGGGGCCGGTGAAGCCCTTCTCCGCGCGCCAGCCGTCCACGATGGCGGCCTGGAGGCCGAACATCTCGGCCTTCTCGTCCGGCTCCTCGTGGTCGTAGCCGAGCAGGTGCAGCACTCCGTGGACGGTGAGGAGCTGGAGCTCCTCGTCCATGGAGTGCTGCGTCTCGGCGTCCTTGCCCTGCTTCTCGGCGACCTCGGGACAGAGCACGATGTCGCCGAGCAGGCCCTGCGGCGGCTCGTCGTCGTCCTTCGACGGCGGACGCAGCTCGTCCATCGGGAAGGACATGACATCGGTCGGACCGGGGAGGTCCATCCACTGGATGTGCAGCTGCTCCATGGCGTCCGCGTCCACCACGATCACCGACAGTTCGGAGAGGGGGTGGATGCGCATCCGTGTCAGCGCGTAGCGGGCGATGTCGAGGATCGCCTGCTCGTCGACCTCGGTTCCGGACTCGTTGTTGACGTCGATCGACATGGTGCGGTGTCTGTCTACTTCCCCTTGGGCCCGGACTGCCTGCCCCGGCCGCCCTGGTGGCCGCCGTTCTCGGTGCCGTGCTCGCTGTCGTACTTCTCGTACGCGTCGACGATACGGCCGACGAGCTTGTGCCGTACGACATCCTGCGACGACAGCCGGGAGAAGTGCACGTCGTCCAGCCCCTCCAGGATGTCCTGCACCTGACGCAGACCGGACTTCGTGCCGTTCGGCAGGTCGACCTGGGTCACGTCACCGGTGATGACGATCTTCGAGTCGAAACCGAGGCGGGTGAGGAACATCTTCATCTGCTCGGGCGAGGTGTTCTGGGCCTCGTCGAGGATGATGAAGGCGTCGTTGAGCGTGCGACCGCGCATGTACGCCAGGGGCGCGACCTCGATGGTCCCGGCGGCCATCAGCCGCGGGATCGAGTCCGGGTCGAGCATGTCGTGCAGCGCGTCGTACAGCGGGCGCAGATAGGGGTCGATCTTCTCGTAGAGCGTGCCCGGCAGGAAGCCCAGACGCTCGCCGGCCTCGACCGCCGGACGGGTCAGGATGATGCGGTTGACCTGCTTGGACTGCAGGGCCTGGACGGCCTTGGCCATGGCCAGGTAGGTCTTGCCCGTACCGGCGGGGCCGATGCCGAAGACGACGGTGTGCTTGTCGATGGCGTCGACGTACCGCTTCTGGTTGAGCGTCTTGGGGCGGATCGTGCGGCCGCGCGAGGACAGGATGTTCTGCGTCAGTACCTCGGCCGGGGTCTCCTGGCCGTCGCTCTTCCCGTTCTCGCTCGCCCTCAGCATGGCGATCGAGCGTTCCACTGCGTCCTCCGTCATCGGCTGTCCGGTGCGGAGCACCAGCATCATCTCGTCGAACACGCGCTGGACGAGAGTGACTTCGGGAGCCTCGCCGACCGCGCTGATCTCATTGCCCCGGACATGGATGTCGACCGCCGGGAAGGCCTTCTCGATCACGCGCAAGAGGGAGTCGCCGGAACCCAGCACGGTCACCATGGGGTGCGCCGCGGGGACGGTGAACTGCGCTCTCGCCTTGCCCTGCGCGGAGGTGCGAACTGTGCGTGTCTGAGTCATGGGCCGGCTCTGTAGGCCGCGGTTCCTCCTCTTGCCCGTGGGGCTCGTGTCGCCCTTCTCCAGAGTACGACGCGGCGGTGACAGTGCCGTAGGGCTTTTACCGGGTGACGGCCGGGGCCGCGCCCCTCGCCGGTCAGCGCCAGACCGGCACCCCTGCCCCTGACGGGGTCACCGCCTCGATCTTCGCGCGGATCTCCCGCATCACCTCCACGATGCGGCGCTCGTGCTCCGGGGTCAGGCGCGCGACCGGGACCGAGCAGCTGACGGCGTCCTCGGCCGGGGTGTCGGTGCGCAGGGCGAAGCCGAAGCCGACGATGCCGGTGACGCCCTCCTCGCGGTCGACGGCGTAGCCGCGGGCACGGACGGCGGCGAGGTCGGCGGCGAGGGCGTCGCGGGTGGTGCGGGTGTTCGGGGTGAGCGCCTCGTAGGGCCCCTCGGGGAGGTCCGTGTCGGGGCGTTCGGCGAGGAGGGCCTTGCCGAGGGCGCCGGCGTGGGCGGGGAGGCGGCGGCCGACGCGGGTGATCGTGCGCAGGTACTCGTGGGACTCGCGGGTGGCGAGGTAGGCGACGTCCGTGCCGTCGAGACGGGCGAGGTGGATGGTCTCCCCGAGGGCCTCGGACGCCTCGTCGAGATAGGGCCGTACGGCGCGCACGCGCGGGTCCGAGTCCAGGTAGCCGGTGCCGGTGAGCAGCGCGCGGATCCCGATGCCGTAGAGGGAGCCGGTGGTGTCGGTACGGACCCAGCCGCGGCCGATCAGGGTCTGCAGCAGGGCGTACATGGAGCTGCGCGGGACCCGCAGCTCGTCCGCCAGTTCCTGGAGGCGTGCCGGGCGGTCGCCGCGTGCGGCCAGCAGTTCCAGCAGGTCGACCGTACGGGCCGCCGATTTCACCTCGCGGACGCCCCCGGCGCCGTCTGTCTCCGCCATGGGCCGATCGTATGCGGGCCGTCGCCCCCGTCCGCGGGCCTCTTGACGCCCCTCGTTCACTTACCTAATCTCCATTTCCATACATGAATGATGTCTCCATAGGAAGATGATGCGTGTGGGCAGCGACACGGACCCGGCGAACCGAGCGGCGACCGGTCAGGCCGCGGACCCCTGCGCGGACACGGTCCGGCGGCTGCGGCACGGCATGGCGGACGGCGTCCTGTCGTTCCCGCTCACCAGCTTCCGCGCCGACGGCTCCCTCGACCTCGAGGGTTTCCGCGCGCACCTCGACGCACAGGTCGCCACCGCTCCCGGCGCCGTCTTCCCCGCCTGCGGCACCGGCGAGTTCTTCTCGCTCGACGAGGACGAGTACCGGCAGGTCGTGACCGCCGCCGTGGAGGTCACCGCGGGCCGGGTGCCCGTCGTCGCGGGCATCGGCTACGGCTGGGCGCAGGCCGTACGGTTCGCACGGATCGCCGAGGAGGCGGGCGCCGACGCCCTGCTCGTCCTGCCGCACTACCTCGTCGCCGCCCCGCAGGAGGGCCTGGTCCGGCAACTGGAGGAGATCGCCGCCCGCACCCGGCTGCCGCTCATCGCCTACCAGCGCGGCCAGGTCGCCCTCACCGCCGCATCGCTGCGGCGGATCGCCCGGATCCCGCGGGTCGTCGGCCTCAAGGACGGCCACAGCGACCTCGACCGGCTGCAGCGCCTCACGCTCGCCGCCCCCGAGGGCTTCCTCTTCTTCAACGGCGCCGCCACCGCCGAGATCCAGGCCCGCGCGTACGCCACCGTCGGTGTCCCCGCCTACTCCTCCGCCGTGCACGCCTTCGCGCCCGAGATCGCCGGCGCCTTCTTCGACGCGCTGCGCGGCGGCGACGACGCGGCGGTGGACCGGCTGCTGCGCGGCTTCTACGTGCCGTTCGTCGACCTGCGCGACCGCCGCCCTGGATACGCGGTCTCCCTGGTCAAGGCGGCGGCCCGGCTGCGTGGCCGCCCCGTCGGCCCCGTGCGCGCCCCGCTCACCGACCCCTCGCCCGCCGACCTCGCGGACCTGGAGAAGCTGCTCGCCGACGGTCTCGGCCTGGTCGGCACGCCCGCCGGCGGCCCCACCCGCCCCGTGTCCGCCGTACCGACCGCCGGAGCCGCCCTGTGACCCGCGACCTGACCGTCACCGACGTCCGGCTGACCCCGATCCTGGTCGCCGACCCGCCGCTGCTGAACACACAGGGCGTGCACCAGCCGTACACCCCGCGACTGATCGTGGAGGTCGTCACCGCCGACGGGACCACGGGTGTGGGCGAGACCTACGGCGACACCAAGTACCTGGAGCTGGCCCGGCCGTTCGCGCGGAAGCTGGTGGGCCGCCGGGTGAGCGATCTGAACGCGCTGTCCGTCCTCGCCGACGAGGTGGCGGTCGACGGGGCGCGGGTCTCGCGACAGGTCGACGTGGGCGGGCTGCGGGGCGTCCAGACCGCCGACAAACTCCGGCTGTCGGTCGTCTCGGCGTTCGAGGTCGCCTGTCTCGACGCGCTCGGCAAGGCGCTGGGGCTGCCCGTGCACGCCCTGCTCGGCGGGAAGGTCCGGGACGCCGTGGAGTACAGCGCCTACCTCTTCTACAAGTGGGCGGAGCATCCCGAGGGCGTCGCCTGCGAGAAGGACGACTGGGGAGCGGCGGTGGACCCGGCCGGGGTCGTCGCGCAGGCCCGGCGGTTCAAGGACCGGTACGGGTTCACGTCGTTCAAGCTCAAGGGAGGCGTCTTCCCGCCGGACGAGGAGATCGCGGCGGTCCGCGCGCTGGCCGAGGCGTTCCCCGGCCATCCGCTGCGGCTGGACCCCAACGGGGCGTGGACCGTCGCGACCTCCCTGCGGGTCGCCGACGCGCTGGCGGACGTACTGGAGTACCTGGAGGACCCTGCTCTCGGGACGCCCGCGATGGCCGAGGTGGCGGCGGGGACGCCCGTGCCGCTCGCCACGAACATGTGCGTGACGACCTTCGCGGAGATCGAGGAGGCGTTCACGAAGGGGGCCGTGCAGGTCGTCCTCTCCGATCACCACTACTGGGGCGGGCTGCGCAACACCCGTGAACTGGCCGCGATCTGCCGGGTGTTCGGTGTCGGGGTCTCCATGCACTCCAACACGCACCTGGGGATCAGCCTGGCGGCGATGACCCAGGTGGCCTCGACCGTGCCGAATCTGCACCACGCCTGCGACTCCCACTATCCCTGGCAGTCGGAGGACGTCCTCACGTCCCGGCTCACGTTCGAGGACGGGGCGGTCAGGGTGTCGGACGCGCCGGGCCTCGGGGTCGAACTCGACCGGGCGAAGCTGGAGTTCCTGCACCGGCGCTGGCTGTCCGACGACGGTGCCCTGCGGGAGCGGGACGACGCGGCGGCGATGCGGGTGGCGGAGCCGGGGTGGGTGACGCCGCGGATGCCCCGCTGGTAGACCGCCGGGTGCGTCGTCGCTGCGGCCCGGTGGGGCTTCTCGCGCAGTTCCCCACGCCCCTGAAAACATCAGGCCCCTGCGGGCCTGAAAGGCGACAGGGGCGGCAGGCATGAAAAGCAGTGGGCGCAGCCCCTGCTTCTCAGGAAAGCGGGGACCTGCGCGACCAGCCCCCACGCACCCGCGCCCGACAACACACCCGAGCCCCCCCACCACCCCGACCCGCACCCCCGAGCGGAGCGCGTGGTGCAGACTGGCTGGATCCGCACCACGCCAGGGAGCACATCGTGACCGCGTTCAAGGGAGAGCGACCGCACCGGCCCCAGGTAGACCCGCTGAGGGCCCTGCGCGCACCGGACGACCCGCCCTGGGACGTCTACCTGACGGGCACCGTCTTCCTCGACATCATCTTCACCGGCCTCGACTCCGCCCCGGTGCGCGGGACGGAGTCCTGGGCGCGCGGCATGGGATCGAGCCCCGGCGGTGTGGCCAACATGGCCACGGCCCTGGCCCGGCTGGGCCTGAAGACCTCCCTCGCGGCGGCCTTCGGTGACGACCACTACGGCGAGTACTGCTGGGACGCCCTGGAGCAGGGCGAGGGCATCGACCTCTCCGCCTCCCGCACGGTCCTCGGCTGGCACTCCCCGGTCACGGTCTCCATGGCCTACGAGGGCGAACGCACGATGGTCTCCCACGGCCACGCCGCACCCCCGGAGCAGTCCGAGCCGGAGTACCCGCCCCACGCCCGCGCCGCCGTCGCCTCCCTCACGCCCGGCGTGCGCGCCCCCTGGATCGCGCGCGCCGCGAGCACGGGCACCCGGATCTTCGCGGACGTCGGCTGGGACGAGACCGGCGCCTGGGACCTGGCGGGCCTGCCCGATCTCGCCCACTGCGAGGCGTTCCTGCCCAACGCGGCCGAGGCGATGCGGTACACCGGCGCCGAGTGCCCCCGGGCCGCCGCCCGCGCCCTGACCGACCACGTCCCGGTGGCCGTGGTGACCCTGGGCGCGGAGGGCGCGTACGCCGTGGACGGCCGGACCGGCGAGACGGCGGAGGTGCCGGCCATCGCCGTGGAGGCCCTGGACCCCACGGGCGCGGGTGACGTGTTCGTGGCCGGCTTCGTCACCGGCACCCTTGCGGACTGGCCCCTCGCGGACCGGCTGGCCTTCGCGGGCCTGACCGCCGCCCTGTCGGTGCAGGAGTTCGGCGGGTCGCTGTCCGCTCCCGGCTGGTCGGAGCTGGCCGCGTGGTGGCGCCGGGTGCGGTCGCTGGACGGCCAGGACCCCGAGGCGCTGCGCCGGTACGCCTTCCTCGCGGACCTGCTGCCGACGGACCACGTCAGCCCCTGGCCGCTGCGCCGGGCGGTCCCCACGATCGGCTTCCGCCGCTCGGCCTGACGGCCGCCGGCGGTTCGTCCGCGGGTCACGAGGCCCCCGTCTCAGCCGAACTCGTACGCGTCCACCTCGGCGAGGTACCGGGCCCGCCGCTCCTCGTCGTCCTCCAGGAAGGAGGCGGTGAAGGAGTTGCGGGCCAGTGCGCGCAGCCGCTCCTCGCTCAGGCCGAGCGTGCGCCGCACGGCGTCGAAGTTGTCGCCTGCGTACCCGCCGAAGTAGGCCGGGTCGTCGGAGTTGACCGTGCAGAGCAGGCCCGCGTCGAGCATGGCGGGCAGGGGGTGGTCGGCGAGGGTGTCGACGGTCCGCAGCCGCACGTTCGACAGCGGGCACAGCGTCAGCGGGATCCGGTCCCGCACCAGCCGTTCGACGAGGGCCGGGTCCTCCATACACCGCAGCCCGTGGTCGACCCGTTCGACACCGAGGACGTCGAGGGCCTCGGTGATGTACTCCGGCGGCCCCTCCTCCCCCGCGTGCGCGACCCGCCGCAGTCCCAGCGCGGCGGCCGCCTCGTACACCGCGCGGAACTTGACCGGCGGATGCCCGACCTCGGCGGAGTCCAGCCCGATCCCGGTGATCCGGTCGAGGTACGGCTTCGCCGCGTCCAGGGTGGCGAGGGCCGACTCGGCGGACTCGTCCCGCAGAAAGCACATGATCAGCCGCGTGGAGACGCCGTGGGTCTCCTCGCTCCGCCCCAGCGCCCGCCACAGTCCCTCGACGACCGTCCCCATGTCCACACCCCGCGCGATGTGGGCCTGCGGATCGAAGAAGATCTCCGCGTGGCGTACGCCCTGGGCGGCGGCGCGGGCCAGATAGGCGTCGGCGAGGTCGGCGAAGTCCCGCTCGGTGCGCAGGACGGCCATCAGCTCGTAGTACAGATTCAGGAACGACTGCAGATCCTCGAACTCGTACGCCTTACGGAGCGCGTCCGTGTCCGCGTACGGCAGCGCCACCTCGTTCCGGTCCGCCAGCGCGAACGCCAGCTCCGGTTCCAGGGTGCCTTCGATGTGCAGGTGCAGTTCAGCTTTGGGGAGGGGCATCAAAGCATCGTACGGCCGCTCTACCGCCGTTTCGGAAGCGCCACCCGCAGCAGGTCGTGCGCCACGGTCAGCTCCCCCTCGAACCCGGCGGCGCGCGCCTGCCGTTCGAACTCGGCGGGATCGGAGTACCGCTGGCTGAAGTGGGTGAGCACGAGATGCCGTACGCCGCAGTCGCGGGCGACCGAGGCAGCCTGTCCAGCCGTCAGATGCCCGTGGTCCACGGCGAGTTGGACGTCCTCGTCGAGGAACGTGGACTCGATGACGAGCATGTCGGCCGCGTCGGCGAGGGCGTAGACCCCGTCGCACAGCCGGGTGTCCATGACGAACGCGAACCGCTGTCCGCGCCGCGGCTCGCTCACGTCGTCCAGGGTGACGTCGCCGACCGCGCCCTCCCGCTGGATCCGTCCGATGTCGGGCCCCGCGATCCCGCGCTCGGCGAGCCGATCGGGCAGCATCCGGCGCCCGTCGGGTTCGACGAGCCGGTAGCCGTAGGACTCGACGGGGTGCGAGAGCCTGCGCGCGTCGAGGGTGTACGAGGAGTCGGCGGCCAGTGTCCCGCCGTCCCCGTCGACCGGCGCCTGGACCAGCTGGACCGTCTCCCGGTACGCGGTGGCGTACCGCAGCCGGTCGAAGAACCGCTGCCCGGAGCGCGGGTAGTGCGCGGTGACCTCGTGCGGGACCCGGTCGAGGTTGATCCGCTGGATGACACCGGCCAGCCCCAGCGAGTGGTCCCCGTGGAAGTGGGTGACGCATATCCGGTTCAGGTCGTGTGCGGCGACCCCGGCGCGCAGCATCTGCCGCTGGGTGCCCTCGCCCGGGTCGAACAGCAGCCCCTGCGCGTCCCAGCGCAGCAGATAGCCGTTGTGGTTGCGGTGCCGGGTCGGGACCTGGCTGGCGGTGCCGAGGACCACCAGTTCACGTACGGACACGGCGCGCTACCCGGGGGGCCACTGCAGGCCGCGGCCGCCGACGACGTGGGCGTGCGCGTGGAACACGGTCTGGCCGGCGCCGGTGCCGGTGTTGAAGACGATCCGGTAGCTCTCCAGCTTGTCCTCCTCGGCGACGGCCCGCGTCTCGCGCAGGACGTCGGCGGCGAGGTCCGGGGCGGCGGCGGCGAGGGTCGCGGCGTCCGCGTAGTGCGCCTTCGGGATGACCAGGACGTGCGTCGGCGCCTGGGGGTTGATGTCCCTGAACGCGACGGTCGTGTCGGTCTCCCGCACGATCGTCGCCGGGACGTGTCCCGCCACGATCTTGCAGAACAGGCAGTCGTCCTGCGGCTCCCCAGCCATGCGCGTGCCTCCCAGCCACCGGTGATCCCTTACCGGGGGCATGGTAGCGCCAGGGTGCGACGAGGGCGCGGGTGTTGGTGCGGGAGCGTGGTCGGGTGCGGGCCCGGTGGGCTTCTCGCGCAGTTACCGGCGCCCTGGAAAGCCCAGGCCCCGCGGGCCTGAAAGCCCAGGACCCCCACGGCTCTGGAAGGCGACCGGCGGCGGGCCTGAAAAGCAGTGGGCGCAGCCCCCGCTTCTCAGGGGCGCGGGGAACTGCGCGACCAGCCCCCCACGCACCCGCACCCGACCACGCACCCCCGCGCCGCTACGCCTCCGGCAACGGGGGTGCCACCTTCGCCGGTGTCGTCTCCAGCCCCTCCAGCGCGATCCGGATCGCCTCGTCCAACTGTGGGTCACGCCCCGCCGCGTGATCCTGCGGCGCCTGCACGACCTCCACGTCCGGATCGACCCCGTGGTTCTCCACGCCCCAGCCGTACCCCTCCAGCCAGAACGCGTACTTCGGCTGTGTCACGAGCGTGCCGTCCACCAGCCGGTAGCGGCTGTCGATCCCGACGACACCGCCCCACGTCCGCGTCCCCACCACCGGCCCGATCCCGAGCGCCGTGATCGCCGCGTTGACGATGTCCCCGTCGGACCCGGAGAACTCGTTGGCGACGGCGACGACGGGCCCCCGGGGCGCGTCGTCGGGGTAGCTGGTCGCGCGCATCCCGCGCGGCAGGTCCCAGCCGACGATCCGCCGCGCCAGCTTCTCCACGACGAGCTGCGAGGTGTGCCCGCCCCGGTTCTCCCGGACGTCCACGACGAGCCCCTCCCGGGCGACCTCGACCCGCAGGTCGCGGTGGAGCTGCGCCCAGCCGGAGCCGACCATGTCGGGCACGTGCAGATACCCGAGCCGGCCGCCGGACCTCTCGTGGACGTAGGCCCGCCGGTCCGCCACCCACGCGTGATAGCGCAGCGGCTCCTCGTCGGAGATGGGCACCACCACGGGATGCCGCAGGTCCCCGCCGCCGGCCGGCAGGACGGTCAGCTCGACCGCCTTGCCCGCCGTGCCGACGAGCAGCGGTCCGGGCCCGGCCACCGGGTCGACCGGCCGGCCGCCCACGGCGACGATCGCGTCCCCGGCCCGCACGGCCACCCCGGGCGCGGCGAGCGGCGAGTGCGCGTCCGGGTCGGAGGTCTCCGAGGGCAGCACCCGGTCGATGCGCCAGCTGCCGTCCTCGTGCCGGGAGACGTCCGCCCCGAGCAGCCCCTGCCGCCGGTCACCGGAGCCGCCCCGGCCGCGCGGGGTCACGTACGCGTGCGAGGTCCCGAGCTCGCCCTGCACCTCCCACAGCAGGTCCACGAGGTCGTCGTGGGTGGCCACCCGCTCCAGGACGGGGCGGTACCGGTCCAGGACGCCGTCCCAGTCGACGCCGCCGAGGTCCGGGCGCCAGAAGTTGTCCCGCATCAGACGGCCGGTCTCGTCGAACATCTGGCGCCATTCGGCGGCCGGGTCGACGGTCTGCCGGACGCGCGAGAGGTCGACGGTGACGTTGCTGTCGCTCTCGTCGTCGTTCGAGGCGCGCCGGTCGCTGGGGACGACCTTGAGCTTGCCGTCGGTCCACAGCAGGACCCGTTTGCCGTCGCCGCTGACGGCGAAGTGGTCGGCGTCGGAGGCGAGGTGTTCGAGACGCCGCTGGGCGAGGTCGTAGCGCTCCAGGGAGGTCTTCGGCTCGGGGTCCTCGGGGGTGGCCCGGGAGTGGCCGAGGACGCCGGTGACGGGGTGGTGCAGCCACAGGACACCGTCCTTGGCGGCGCGGAGCGTGGAGTAGCGGGCGGCCTCGACCGGGAAGGGGACGATCCGGTCGGCGAGCCCGTCCAGGTCGATCCGGGTCGCCGGGGCGCCCTCGCTGTCCGGGGTCTCGTCCTTGTCGGGCGCCTCGAACGGGCGCCCGTGCCGCTGCGGCCCGAAGGGCGACGGGGTGGTCGCGGCGAGCGTGATGAGGTGCGGCCTGGCCCCGCTGACGAAGTGGAGGTCGAAGACGTGTTCGTCGTAGACGGGGTCGAAGGCGCGGGCGGAGAGGAAGGCGAGGTGCTTGCCGTCGAGGGTGAACGTCGGCGAGAAGTCCTGGAAGCGGAGCGGGGTCGCCTCGGTGACGGACAGGTCGGCGGTGTTGGCGAGCTTGAGCTGCCGCAGCGGGCGCGGGCCGGGGTGCGACCACGCGAGCCAGGCGGAGTCGGGCGAGAAGACCAGCCCCGACACCTCGCCGTCCGCGCTGCGGTCGACCTCCCGCACCTCCCCCGTCTCCCGTTCGACGAGCAGGACCCGGCCGTCGTGCGCGGCGACGGCGACCCGGCTGCCGTCCGGCGCGACCGCGAGCCCGAGGACGCGGCCCAGCTGCCCGGCGGCGAGCCGGCGCGGGGTGGCGCCCGGGGCGGCACCGGTCGCGGGGGCGAACTCCAGCGCGTCGTCGCCCTCGGCGTCCGTCACCCACACCACCCACTCCTCGCCCTCCACCCGGAAGGTGCGCGGCAGCCGGGCCCGGACGCCCTGCTCGGCGGCGAGCGCGCGGGCGGGGCCGGAGCGGTGGGTGACGAAGTGGACCGAGCCGCGCACGGAGACGGCACTGCCCCGGGCGGTGTGGTCGGGCGAGGCGGAACCGAACCAGCGGGACGCGTTCGCCGGGAAGGGCTGGAGGTCGACGCGCTGCCCGCCGAGGCGGATGTCGAGCCTGCGCGGTTCGGCCCCGTCCAGGTCGTCCAGCAGCCACAGTTCACCCGCGGCCGCGTACACGACCCGGGTGCCGTCGGTGGCCGCGTGGCGGGCGTAGAAACCGTCGAGAGGTGTGTGCCGGCGCAGGTCGGAGCCGTCGGAGAGGGAGGAGTACAGCGCCCCGACGCCCTCGTGGTCGGAGAGGAACGCGATCCGGTCCCCCACCCACAGCGGGTATTCGAGGTTGCCGTCCAACTCGGCGTGCAGACGGGTGAACTCCCCGGTGTTCTCGTCACCGGCGTCGGTGCGGTCGATCCACAGCTTGCCCGCCGTGCCGCCCCGGTAGCGCTTCCACCAGGCGGCCTCGCGACCCATCGGCGCGGACAGCAGCACGGTGGCGGGACCGTGGGCGACATCGCCGACCGGCCCGTACGGGAGGGTGGTGGCCGGCCCGCCGTCGAGCGGGACGGCGCGCGCCCAGCTCCGCCGGAGGCTGGCCTGCCCCTCGGTGCTGAGCGCGAGGACCCGGCCGTCGGGTGTCCAGCCGCGCACCTGGGTGCGCCAACTCCCCCAGTACGTCAGGCGCCTGGCCGATCCGCCGTCGACGGGCGCCACATGCACCTCGGGCGCGCCGTCCCGTGTGGAGGTCCACGCGAGCGTGGCGCCGTCGGGGGAGATCCGGGGATGGTTCACGGGCACGTTGTCCGCGCTGACCCGCCAGGCACGGCCGCCGTCCAGAGGCGCGACCCACACGTCGTCCTCGGCGGTGAAGGCGACCAGGTCGCCGTGCAGGTGCGGATACCGGAAATACGCGAGCTGAGTCACCCGGTCACTGTAAGCAGCGTTCGGTCTGATGGGGAGGGGTTTGGATCATGTCCCTCGACCCGGGCCCCGGTTGCCCTCGGGGCCGGGCCTCACTTGCCCTCGGGCACGCACGCCGGGTCCTTCTGGCACCAGATGGTCTGGGTGACGGTGACCGTCACGGTCGGTCCCGGCCGGTCCGGATCCGTCGGCCCGGTGCTCGGGGCGGGGGCGTCGCAGTTGCCGAGCCCCTCGACGTGGAACCACTCCTTGCCGCCGACCTTCGCGGTCAGGTCCCCGCGTACGCACCTGCCGTTGACGCCTTTCGTCACCTTGCCGGTGAGGCTGATGTCCCGGCCTTCCTTGTCCTCACCCGTGCAGTCGACGTCCGCGACGGTGGCGACGGACGCGGACGGCGACCCGGACTTCTTGCCCGCGTCGCCGTCGTACGAGGCCGTGCAGGTCAGCCACCGGACGTCGAGGCCCTCCCGCTCCAGCTCCTTGGTGGCCAGCTGGTCCGTCGTGAACGCGACCGCGCCGGTGTTGAGCCCGCCGCCCTCACAGGCCACCAGGCTCATGACGGCGCCGAGTCCGAGCCCGGCTCCCAGCAGAAGCCGGCGCCCGCCGGTCCGGTGCGCCCTGACACGCCTCCATACCCGCATGCACGGCAGCCTGCCACCGGTGGCCGCGCCGCGGAAGACCGCGTGCGGCCATGCCGCCGGGAAGGGTGAACCGGGGGTGCACCGGGCGTACGCGGCCTCAGCCGCGCATCAGCAGCCATTCCTGCAGCTCCACCAAGTTCCCCTCGGGGTCCTTGAGATGGGCCACGCGCATCCGGTCGGTCATGGGTGCGGGCCCGTGCAGCAGGTGTGCGCCGCGCTCGGTGATCTGCTCGCAGTACGCGTCGAGGTCGTCGACCCGCAGGACGACCAGCGACCTGTGTCCGTTCGCCGCGCCGGCCAGCTCGCCGAGGATCTCCGCCATCATCGCCCGGTCCTGCAGGGCGATGCCCGCGGACCCGACCGCCGGGCTGAACTTCTCGTACGGCCCCTCGGCCGCCCCGGACTGCGGTTTCAGCCCGAGGACGTCGGCGTAGAAGCGATAGCACGCGGCGAAGTCGGAGACGAGCAGTCTTACCTGTGCGAGTTCCACGATGCTCCCAGGGGTACGGGGACGGCGGCCGGGACCGGGGCGGTCAGGACCAGCGTCCGGTTCTGCCCAGCAGCAGCGCCCCGGCCGCCGTTCCGGCGGTCGACGTCCGCAGCACGCTGGGCCCGAGTCGGTACGCCCCCGCGCCCGCCTCGCCGAAGAGCGCCAGCTCCTCCGGCGACACGCCCCCCTCGGGCCCCACGACGAGCACGATCTCCCCGGCCGCAGGCAGCTCCGCCGTCGCCAGGGTCTCGTCGCCGCTCTCGTGCAGGACGGCGGCGAAGTCGGCCTTCGCCAGCAGTGCCGCGACCTGCTTGCTCGTGGCCGCGTCCGCGACCTCGGGGAACCGCGTCCGGCGGGACTGCTTGCCCGCCTCCCGCGCGGTGGCCCGCCACTTGGCGAGCGCCTTCAGCCCCCGGTCGCCCCGCCACTGGGTGATGCAGCGGGAGGCCGTCCAGGGAACGATCGCGTCGATGCCGACCTCGGTCATGGTCTCGACGGCGAGTTCACCCCGGTCGCCCTTGGGCAGCGCCTGGACGACGGTGAGCCGGGGCTCGGCCGGGGGCTCCTCGCGCAGGCTCCCCACGTCCATGACGACCAGCCGGTCCTTGCCCTCGGCGGCCTTCACCACACCTTCCAGCCACCGGCCCCGCCCGTCGGTGAGGACGACGTCCTCACCGGGCTTCATCCGCTTCACCGAGACGGCGTGCCGTCCTTCGGGGCCGTCGAGCACGATCTCCGGTCCCCGGCCGTCGAACCGGTCCACCACGAACACGGGTGCGGTCATCGGCCCTCGCTCCCGGTCTGGCCGCCGCCCTGGCTGCCGACCCGCGCGGCGGCCTGCTCGGCCTGCGCGGCGGCGATCTCGGCGGCCAGCACCGCGACCAGTTCCCCGGCCGGCAGGTTCCGGGCCATCCGGTGCCCCTGGCCGGCCCACAACGCCATGCCCTGCGCGTCGCCGGCCTGGGCGGCGGCCTTGCGCAGCGGTGAGGTGAGGTGGTGCACCTCGGGGTAGGCGACGGGCGCGTACGGGCCGTGCTCGCGCAGGAAGCGGTTGAGCAGGCCGCGGGCCGGGCGCCCGGAGAAGGCGCGGGTCAGCTCGGTGCGGACGAACAGGGGGTCGGTCAGGGCCTGCTTGTGGACGGCGTGCGCACCGGACTCGGCGGTGGCGAGGAAGGCCGTGCCGAGCTGGGCCGCGCTCACGCCCGCCGTGAGGAGGGCGGCGATCTGACCGCCGCGCATGATGCCGCCGGCCGCGACCATCGGCAGCGCCACGGCCTCGCGGACCTGGGCGACCAGGGAGAGCAGGCCGATGCCGGCGCAGTCCCGCTCGGGGTCGTCGCGGTGGGTGCCCTGGTGGCCGCCCGCCTCGACCCCCTGCACGATCACGGCGTGGGCCCCGGACCGCTCCACGGCCTGGGCCTCCTCCGCCGAGGTCGCGGTGACCAGGGTGAGCGTGCCCTTGCGGGCGAGGGACTCCACGACCTCGGGGGTCGGGCAGCCGAAGTGGAACGACACCACCGGCACGGGGTTGTCCAGCAGCACGGCGAGCTTGGCCTCGTAGCCGTCGTCGCGTCCGCTGTCCGGGTCGCCGAGCCCGGCGTCGTACCAGGTGGCCTCGCCGGCCAGCTGCTCCGCGTAGACGTCGACGGCAGCGGGCTCGGAGTACTCCGGCTGTGGCATGAACAGGTTCACGCCGAAGGGGCGCGAGGTGAGGGCCCGCAGCGCCTTGATCTCCTGGTACATCCCGTCGGCCGTCTTGTACCCGGCGGCGAGGAAGCCCAGCCCGCCCGCCTCGGACACGGCGGCGGCCAGCCGCGGCACGGACACGCCGCCCGCCATGGGGGCCTGCACGATCGGCAGCGGGACGAGATCGGTCAGCGCGGAGGACATGACGGCATGGTGCCACGCCCTCCGGGTGGAGCCGAATCGAGGCGGACGGTTGTTCGTCGGGTGCGGGTGGGCGGGGGTTGCTCGCGCAGTTCCCCGCGCCCCTCACAAGCACAGGCCCTGGCCTCCTGAACGACCAGGCCCGTGTCGATATGCGGCTCCGCCGCGTGGGCGCGATCGGCCCCACGCAGCCGCACCCGACGACGCACCCGCTCAGCGCCCGTTGAACGCGTCCTTCAGCCGGGAGAACAGCCCCTGCTGCCCGGGCTGGAACTGCCCCGTGGGCCGCTCCTCCCCCCGCAGCGCGGCGAGCTGCCGCAGCAGCCCCTCCTGCTCGGGATCCAGCTTCGTCGGCGTCTGCACCTCGACGTGGACGATCAGATCGCCCCGGCCGCCGCCCCGCAGATGCGTGACACCGCGGCCGTGCAGCGGGATCGACTGCCCGGACTGCGTCCCGGGCCGGATGTCGACCTCCTCCAGACCGTCCAGCGTCTCCAGCGGCACCTTCGTGCCGAGGGAGGCCGCCGTCATCGGGATCGTGACCGTGCAGTGCAGATCGTCACCGCGCCGCTGGAACGTCGAGTGCGGCAGCTCGTGGATCTCGACGTAGAGGTCACCGGCGGGACCGCCACCGGGCCCGACCTCGCCCTCACCGGCGAGCTGGATCCGCGTGCCGTTGTCGACACCGGCCGGGATCTTGACCGTGAGCGTCCGCCGCGACCGCACCCGCCCGTCGCCCGCGCACTCGGGGCAGGGGTTGGGGACGATCGTGCCGAACCCCTGGCACTGCGGGCAGGGCCGGGAGGTCATGACCTGGCCGAGGAAGGACCGCGTGACCTGCGAGACCTCACCGCGGCCGCGGCACATGTCACAGGTCTGCGCGGTCGTACCCGGGGCCGCGCCCTCGCCGCTGCACGTCGTGCAGACGACGGCGGTGTCGACCTGGATGTCCTTCGTCGTGCCGAAGGCCGCCTCGTCGAGGTCGATCTCCAGCCGGATCATCGCGTCCTGCCCCCGGCGCGTACGCGAGCGGGGACCCCGCTGCGACGCCGTGCCGAAGAAGGCGTCCATGATGTCCGAGAAGTTCCCGAAGCCACCGGCGCCGAAGCCGCCCGCACCTCCGCCGCCCGCCTGGGACAGGGGGTCGCCGCCGAGGTCGTAGACCTGCTTCTTCTGCGGGTCCGACAACACCTCGTAGGCGGCGTTGATCTCCTTGAACCGCTCCTGGGTCTTCGGATCGGGGTTGACGTCCGGGTGCAGCTCGCGCGCGAGCCTCCGGAACGCCTTCTTGATCTCGTCCTGGGAAGCGTCGCGGCGCACGCCGAGCACGGCGTAGTAGTCCGTGGCCACTCAGGACTCCGCCAGGATCTGTCCGACGTACCGTGCCACCGCTCGTACCGCTCCCATCGTTCCCGGATAGTCCATGCGCGTAGGTCCGACCACGCCCAGTTTCGCTACTGCCTCGCCGCCCGAACCGTAGCCGACGGAGACGACGGACGTGGAGTTGAGTCCCTCATACGCGTTCTCATGACCGATGCGTACGGTCATGCCCGAATCTCCCGCCTCACCAAGCAACTTGAGGAGGACGACCTGCTCCTCCAAGGCTTCCAGAACGGGCCGGATGGTGAGGGGGAAGTCATGTCCGAAGCGGGTGAGATTGGCGGTTCCGCCGATCATCAGCCGCTCCTCGCTCTCCTCGACAAGTGCTTCGAGGAGGGTGGAGAGCACGGTCGCGACCGTGCCCCGGTCCTCGACGTCGAACGCCTCCGGCAGGTCCTCGACCAGCCGGGGCACGTCGGTGAACCGGCGGCCCGCGACCTTGCTGTTGAGCCGGGCCCGCAGATCCGCGAGTGACGTTTCTCCGAACGGCGCCGGGCAGTCCACCAGCCGCTGCTCCACCCGTCCCGTGTCCGTGATCAGCACGAGCATCAGCCTGGCGGGCGCCAGCGCCAGCAACTCCACGTGCCGCACCGTCGACCGTGTGAGCGACGGGTACTGCACGACGGCGACCTGCCGCGTGAGCTGCGCGAGCAGCCGTACGGTCCGCGCCACCACGTCGTCGAGATCGACCGCGCCGTCCAGGAAGTTCTGGATGGCGCGCCGCTCGGGCGGGGTCATCGGCTTGACCCCGGCGAGCTTGTCGACGAAGAGCCGGTACCCCTTGTCGGTGGGGATGCGGCCCGCGCTGGTGTGGGGCTGGGCGATGAAGCCCTCGTCCTCCAGCGCCGCCATGTCGTTGCGGACGGTCGCCGGGGAGACGCCGAGGTTGTGCCGCTCGGTGAGCGCCTTGGAACCGACCGGCTCCTCGGTGCCCACGTAGTCCTGGACGATGGCGCGCAGCACTTGGAGCCTGCGTTCACTGAGCACCGCGCACACCTCCACTTCGCTCTCCTGCGGCTTCCCCTTGGCACTCACCCCGGGCGAGTGCCAGCACTCCCCGCCCAGTGTACGGCGGTGGGGTACGCCCCCGGCAAGGCCGGTCTCCGGTCGGGGGCACTTTCCTACTGGGGAGTACACGGCGACGCCGTCGCCGGAGCTACGGCTAGCGTCGGCGCATGACGGTGACTTGGGAAGAGTGCGGGTGGCAGGAATTGACGCCCAGGGTCGGACGATGCCGCCTGCCCGGCTGGGACTGCACGGCCGGGCTGGTGGTCGGGGAGGGCGCGGCCCTCGTGATCGACGCGGGTTCGAGCCTGCGGGAGGGCGCGCGGTTGCGCGGCGAGGCGTGCCGGCTGCTCGGTGGCGCCCGTGTGACACATCTCGCGCTCACCCACCCCCACTTCGACCATGTCTTCGGGGCGGCGGCGTTCGCCGGTGTGGAGGTCTTCGGCGCGGTGGGTCTCGACGGCGTCCTGAGCCGGGACCACGAGGCCCTCCGCGCGGACGCCGTGCACCACGGCCTTCCCCCGGCGGACGCCACCGAGGCCGCCGACCTGCTGGTACGCCCCCGGCACCTGGTCTCCGGCGAGTGGACCCTCGACCTCGGGGGCGAGGTCCGGGTGCTCCTGGCGAACGTGGGCCCCGGGCACACGGGCCACGACCTGGCGGTCCTGGTCCCCGGCACCGCGGACGGCTCCCGGGAGGTGGTGTTCTGCGGAGACCTGGTCGAGGAGTCCGGCGAGCCGCAGGCCGGACCCGACGCGATCCCCGCGCGCTGGCCGGCCGCCCTGGACCGGCTGCTGGACCTGGGCGGCGAGGACGCGCTGTACGTGCCGGGCCACGGGGCGGTGGTGGACGCGGCGTTCGTCCGGGCCCAGCGCGACGCCCTGGCGCGCCGTTTCGGCGTGTCGGACTGAGCTCGGGGGCATCCGGGCGCGGCTTCTCCTATCGTCACTCGAATGCGCCAGTACTCACCCGACCTGACCCCTCCCTGGAAGAAGCCGAAGCCGGCCCCCGAGGTCCCGGCCGATCCCGGTCTGGTCGTCGAGGAGCCCACCACCGGCTTCTGCGGCGCGGTCGTCGGCTGCGAGGCGGGCACGGTGACGCTGGAGGACCGCTTCGGCAAGCACCGTGTGTTCCCGCTGGAGCCGCGGGGCTTCCTGCTGGAGGGGCGGGTGGTGACGCTGGTCCGCCCGTCGTCGCCGGCCCCTGTCCGTCCCTCCCGCACGGCCTCCGGCTCGGTGGCCGTCCCGGGCGCCCGCGCGCGCGTCGCCCGCGCCGGGCGCATCTACGTGGAGGGCCGCCACGACGCCGAGCTCGTCGAGAAGGTGTGGGGTGACGATCTGCGCGTCGAGGGCGTGGTGGTGGAGTACCTGGAGGGCGTGGACGACCTGCCCGCGATCGTCGAGGACTTCGCCCCGGGACCGGACGCCCGCCTCGGGGTCCTGGTCGACCATCTGGTGCCGGGCAGCAAGGAGTCCCGTATCGCCGCGTCGGTGACCAGCGAGCACGCGCTCGTCGTCGGCCACCCGTACATCGACATCTGGGAGGCGGTGAAGCCGGCGTCGGTGGGCATCGAGGCGTGGCCGCGGGTGCCGCGGGGGCAGGACTGGAAGACGGGGGTGTGCCGGGCGCTGGGGTGGCCCGCGAACAACACCGGGGCGGTGTGGCAGGCGATCCTGGGGCGGGTGGGGTCCTATCGGGACCTGGAGCCGGAGCTGCTGGGGCGGGTGGAGGAGCTGATCGACTTCGTCACGGCAGCCGGTGAAGCCGCACCCCGGTGACCGTCCCGAACTCGCTCGTGTCCAGCTTCAGATCGAGCGATCCGAGCACCACCGGATCACCGAACTTGGTGATCCACTGTCCACGGTAGTCAGCTTGGTCCCCCTCTCCTACCGGATCGGTCAAGAGAACGCAGTGCGCCACGATGGGGTCGACGATCAGATGAGCGGGGATCTTGCCTGCCGCGTAGATAGATCGCTTGACGCCGTAGTCCCGGTCGACACTCGTTTTCGAGACCACCTCAACCACCAAGGTGGCCCACTGAGAGGGAACCAGACTTCCCGAGGCCGGAGCCACGCCGCGTTCCAGCACCAGCAGGTCCGGAATGGGCTCGCTGGCTTCGCCGTGGCCCTCCACATCCGCCGCGTACTTTTAGCGGCAGCCTACGAACCAGATTAGGTACCGAACCCCCGTTCCGCACCGATTCACCCCCAGAGTGATCAGTCCACCAGGTCCCGCACCACCGCGTCCGCCAGCAACCGCCCGCGCAGGGTGAGCACCGCACGCCCCTCCTCGTACGGGCCCGCCTCCAGCAGGCCGTCCGACAGGGCGCGCCCGGCCGCCGCGAGGCCCTCCTCCCGCAGCAGCGACAACGGGCACCCCTCCCGCAGCCGCAGCTCCAGCAGGATGCGCTCGACCCGGCGGTCCTCGTCCGCCAGCAGCTCGCGCCCGGCGCCCGGCGACTTCCCCGCCGCCAGCGCGCCCGCGTACGCGCCGGGGTGCTTGACGTTCCACCAGCGCACGCCGCCGACGTGGCTGTGGGCGCCCGGTCCCGCGCCCCACCAGTCGGCGCCCCGCCAGTACAGCTCGTTGTGGAGGCAGCGCCCGGCCGCGGAGGTGGCCCAGTTGGAGACCTCGTACCAGTCGAACCCGGCGGCCGACAGCATCTCCTCGGCGATCAGGTACCGGTCGGCGTGGACGTCGTCGTCCGTCATCGGGACCTCGCCGCGCCGGATGCGCCGGGCGAGCTGCGTGCCCTCCTCGACGATCAGCGCGTACGCCGAGACGTGGTCGGGTCCGGCGCCGAGCGCGGCGTCCAAGGAGGCCCGCCAGTCGTCGTCGGACTCGCCGGGCGTGCCGTAGATCAGGTCGAGGTTGACGTGGTCGAAGCCGGCGGCGCGCGCCTCCGCCACGCAACGCTCGGGGCGCCCGGGCGTGTGCGTACGATCGAGGATCTTCAGGACGTGCTGCCGGGCGCTCTGCATGCCGAAGGAGATGCGGTTGAAGCCGCCCGCGCGGAGGGTCTCCAGATACGCGGGGTCGACGGACTCCGGGTTCGCCTCCGTCGTCACCTCGGCGTCGTCGGCGAGTCCGAACTCGTCCCGGACCGCCCCCAGCATCCGCACGAGGTCGTCGGCGGCCAGCAGGGTGGGGGTGCCGCCGCCGACGAAGACGGTGCGGACGGGGCGCGGGTCGTCGCCGAGGACCTTGCGGGCGAGGCGGATCTCGTCGACGACGGTGTCCGCGTAGTTGTCGCGGGAGGCGAGGACGCCGCCGGTGCCGCGCAGCTCGGTGGCGGTGTAGGTGTTGAAGTCGCAGTAGCCGCAGCGGGTCGCGCAGTACGGGACGTGCAGATAGAACCCGAGGGGCCGCTCGGCCGCGCCGGCCAGGGCGTGCGCGGGCAGCGCGCCGTCGTCGGGGACGGGCTCACCGTCGGGGAGTGCGGAAGGCATGTCCTCCATTGTCCCGCACCCCCGCGGGTCCTCAGTCCGCCCGCAGCACCAGCAGCGCGAGGTCGTCGTCGGGGGGCCGGTCGCCGAACTCGTGGACGAGCCGCCGGATGCGTTCGGCGGTGAGTTCGGCGTCGAGCCCGGCGCAGCCGGAGAGCGCGATGGCGAGGCCGTCCTCGTCGTCGAACATGCGCGGGCCGCTGCGGCGCTCGGTGACCCCGTCGGTCACGCACAGCAGGGTGTCGCCGCGACGCAGTTCGAAGGTCTCGGAGACGTACTCGGTGTCCTCGATCACCCCGAGCAGCGTCTGCGGCTCGGCCACGGCCCGTACGTCGCCGTCGGGGGCCAGCAGCAGCGGCAACGGGTGGCCGGCGGAGGCGAGGGTGCAGCGGACGCCGCCGTCGACGGGGACGAGTTCGCCGTAGAGGAGGGAGAGGAAGCGGGTCTGCGGGCCGTCGGGGTCGACCAGGCCGGGGTCGCCGGCCGTGACCAGGGCGCGGGCGGCGGCGTCGGCGGCCTCGGTGGCGTCGTCGAGGAGGAGCTGGTTGAGGCGGTCGAGCACGTCCGCGACGCCGTAGCCCTCGCGGGCGAGCAGCCGCAGCCAGGGCCGGGCGAGGCCGATGACGACGGCCGCCTCGGGGCCCTTGCCCTGGACGTCGCCGATCGCGAAGCACCAGCGGCCCCGGCCCGCCGGGAAGAGGTCGTAGAAGTCGCCGCTGGGTCCGCCCTTGTCGCACGGCTCGTAGACGAGCGCGCTCGTCACACCGGGGATCTCGGCGACCGCGCCCGGCAGCAGTCCGCGCTGCAGGACGCGGCTGATGGTGGCCTGGCGGGCGTACTGGCGGGCCGCGCCGATGGACAGAGCGATCCGCCGGCTGAGGTCCTCGACCAGCCCGGTCACCTCGTCGGGAAACCGCGGCAGCCCGGCCCGCCCGATGACAAGCGTCCCGAGCGGCCGCCCCCCGGCGATCAATCGGTACGCAAGCGCGGCACCGCCTTGCTTGCCGGGCTCGGCTTTGGCCCCGGGCTCGGCTGCGGCTGCGGCTGCGGCTGCTGTTTCGGGCCAGGCTCCGGCTGCGGCTGCGGCCTGGGCTTCGGCTGCGGCTGCGGCCTGGGCTTCGGCTGCGGCTGCGGCTTCGACCTCGGCTTCGGCATCGGGCCGGGCTCCGCCCTCGGGCCGGGCTCCGGCTCCGGGCTCGGCTCCAGGCCCGAACTCGTGTCCGGCACCGGCTACGGGCCCGGCATGGGCATCGGTTCCGGCCTCGGGCCCGGTCCCGCCCCGGGGCACCCCCTCTCCGTACTCCATCCCAGGCACACCATGACCGACCGCGACCGGCCCTCCCCCGCAGCTCTCCCTCGTCGGCCCGGCTTCGCCGTCGAACGCCCCGGCGCCGTCCTCCTCCAGCGCCGGCCACGGCACGGGCACCGCTCGTGATCTCACCGAGTCGGGGAGCCTCGGGGGGTTCTCCTCCAGGACCCGGCGTAGTTCGTCGATGCGGTTCTCGCTGCCGTGCCAGACGCGGGCGAGCCGTGGCGCGGGGCCGAGGGAACCGTCGCCGCCGCGCCAGCCCAGTCCCTCCTCCTCCAGCCACACCGCGCACCAGTCGGCCAGCCTCGGCACGAGCAGCTGCCCGGCGAGCGCGGCGACCAGGTCCTCGTCCAGCTGTCCGGTGAGCAGGTCGGACGCCTCCGCGAGGAAGGAGAGCGCGCCCCGGTTCAGCCACTCCCGGTCGTGCTCCCCGCCGGGCCGGGGCACGGAGGCGACCGGGCCGGCCGGGTCCACGCCCTGCCCGGGGCCCACCGCACCGGCGTACGCCCGCGCGTCCCAGACGTCGTCCGCCTCGGCACGCTCAGCCGCCGAGCCGCCCTCGACCCCCGCACCCGCATCCCCGCCGTACGGCTCGAACACCCCCTCCACCGCCATCGCGCCGTCGACCGACAGCCGGGCCCAGACGGTCTTCGCGCCGGTCCGGTAGGTGATCCCCCAGGCTTCGCTGAGCGCGGCGACCAGGCGCAGGCCGCGCCCGTACTCGGCGGCGCCGTAAGGCCGTTCGAGGAGGTAGGGCCGTTCGGCGCCCTCGCTGCGTACCTCCCGGGAGGGATGGTGGTCCGAGACCTCCAGGAGCAGCCACCCGGCGGCGGTCGGGGCGTCCCGGCCGAGCCGGCAGAACAGTTCGACATCGGTGCCCGCGTGGACGACCGCGTTGGTGACCAGCTCGCTGACCACCACGAGCACGTCCTCGACGACGCGGGCCGGGAGCGCGGCGGCGCCGGGCAGGCCCAGCTCCGCCCACTCCGTGAGCGCGGCGGAGACGAAGCGCCGGGCGGCTCCGGGCGCGAGCGGTCCGCCGGGAAGTGACAGATGCGCGGTCGCGCGCCGGTCGAGACCCGCGTACGCGGGCGCGGCGTGCAGGGACTCGGACCCGACGCGCGCCGGCGCATCAGAAACGCAGGACACGGTGTCCCGTTGCGTCGGAATGGCCCCCACTGAGCGGCTCCCTGAGAAAGTTCGGACGAATAGGCCTCAGGCGGCATGGTCAGAGTGACAGACTGACCGCGCCCATAAGCGCCGAGTTACCGAAGTGGGCCACCATGAGCGAGAACAGTGGTACGCGGATGTCCGAAAACGGCCGGAAGGACGACCGAACGGGCAGCCGCACGGACGGCCGCACGGACGGGCCACCGGACGAACTGATCCCCGCGTCCGATCTCCGCGTGCTGGCCGCGGCCATGACCGCCGCGCGCGACGGCAGCTTCACGAAGGTCCCGGTGACGGGCCCCGCGCCGGTCGCGGAGTTGTGCGCCCTCTTCAACCAGATCATCGACCGCAGCACCCACTTCGGCTCCGAAGTGCAGCGCGTACGGCGCGAGTTGGTCCGCCACGGACGCCTCGACGAGCGGCTGTCGGCCAGTCCGGGCCAGGGCGCCTGGGCAACCCGGGTCGACGACGTGAACCAGACGCTCGACGCCCTGGTCGCGCCCGCAGCGAACGCCACGCGCGTGCTGGACGCGGTAGCCGGCGGCGATCTGACCCAGCGCGTCGATCTGCACGACGGCAACCGCCAACTGCGAGGCGATCTGCGGCGGTTGGGCCGTGCCGTGAACACGATGGTCGACCAGCTGTCGCTGTTCACCGGCGAGGTGACGAGGGTGGCCCGTGAGGTCGGCACCGAGGGGCGCCTCGGCGGCCGGGCCAAGGTCCGCGGTCTGTCCGGGAGTTGGCGGGACGTGACGGAGGCGGTCAACACCATGGCCGCCCGGCTGACCGCGCAGGTGCGGGACATCGCCCTGGTGACCACCTCGGTGGCGCGCGGCGACCTCACCCGGACGGTGACCGTCGAGGCGACCGGCGAGCTGCTGGAACTGAAGCTCACCGTGAACACGATGGTGGACCAGCTCTCCGCCTTCGCCGACGAGGTCACCCGCGTCGCCCGCGAGGTCGGCACCGAGGGCCGCCTCGGCGGCCGGGCCCAGGTCCGAGGCGTCTCCGGGGTCTGGAAGGACCTCACCGACAACGTCAACTTCATGGCGTCCAACCTGACCTCGCAGGTCCGCAACATCGCCCAGGTGACCACGGCCGTGGCCAACGGCGACCTCAGCCAGAAGATCACGGTCGACGCGCAGGGGGAGATCCTGGAGCTGAAGTCGACGATCAACACGATGGTCGACCAGCTCTCCGCGTTCGCCGGTGAGGTCACCCGCGTCGCCCGCGAGGTCGGCACCGAGGGGAACCTGGGCGGCCGGGCCCAGGTGCGGGGCGTCTCCGGCGTCTGGAAGGACCTCACCGACAACGTCAACTTCATGGCGGACAACCTGACCTCACAGGTCAGGAACATCGCCCTCGTCTCCACGGCCGTCGCGCAGGGAGACCTCGGCAAGAAGATCACGGTCGAGGCGAAGGGCGAGATCCTCGAACTGAAGTCGACGATCAACACCATGGTCGACCAGCTCTCCGCCTTCGCCGACGAGGTCACCCGCGTCGCCCGCGAGGTCGGCACCGAGGGCAATCTCGGCGGTCAGGCGCAGGTGCGGGGTGTGTCGGGCGTCTGGAAGGACCTCACCGACAACGTCAACTTCATGGCCCTGAACCTGACCTCGCAGGTCCGCAACATCGCCCAGGTGACGACCGCCGTCGCCAACGGCGACCTCTCCAAGAAGATCACCGTCGACGCCCGCGGCGAGATCCTGGAGCTGAAGGACACCGTCAACACGATGGTGGAGCAGCTGCGGGCCTTCGCCGACGAGGTGACCCGGGTCGCCCGCGAGGTCGGCACGGACGGCGCGCTCGGCGGCCGGGCCCAGGTGCAGGGCGTGTCCGGCGTGTGGCGGGACCTGACCGACAACGTCAACTACATGGCGGACAACCTGACCTCCCAGGTCAGGAACATCGCCCAGGTGACCACGGCCGTGGCCAACGGCGACCTCTCGAAGAAGATCGACGTGGACGCGCGCGGCGAGATCCTGGAGCTGAAGACCGCCATCAACACGATGGTCGACACCCTGTCCTCCTTCTCCTCCGAGGTCACCCGCGTCGCCCGCGAGGTCGGCTCCGAGGGCCGGCTCGGCGGCCAGGCGCGGGTCGAGGGCGTGTACGGCACCTGGAAGCGTCTGACGACGAACGTGAACGAGCTCGCCTCGAACCTGACCACCCAGGTCCGCGCCATCGCCGAGGTCGCCTCGGCCGTGGCCCAGGGCGACATGTCGCGGTCGATCACGGTGGAGACGCAGGGCGAGGTCGCCGAGCTGAAGGACAACATCAACCTGATGGTGGCCAACCTCCGCGAGACCACCCGCGCGAAGGACTGGCTGGAGTCCAACCTCGCCCGGCTCGCCGCCCTGATGCAGGGCCACCGTGACCTGATGGAGGTCGCCGACCTGATCCTGCGCGAGCTGACCCCGCTGGTGAACGCCCAGTACGGCGCCTTCTACCTGGCCGACCCCGACGAGGACGGCGCGGCGCCGCTCCCGGTGGCGCCCACCAAGGGCCTCGCCTTCATCGCGGGGTACGGCGCGGCGCAGGGCGCGACCGTCGAGACCGGCGGTCTGCCGGTGCACGGACTGGTCGCGCAGGCCGCCCGCGAGAAGAAGCGGATCCTGGTGGAAGAGGCCCCACCGGGCTACATCAAGATCAACAGTGGTCTCGGGGAGGCCTCCCCGTCCAGCGTCGTGATCATCCCGATCCTCTTCGAGGACAAGCTCCTCGGCGTGATCGAGCTGGCTTCGTTCTCCCGCTTCTCCGACGTCCACCTGGCGTTCTTCGACCAGTTCGTGAACACCATCGGCGTCGCCATCAACACCATCATCGCCAACTCCCGTACCGAGTCCCTCCTCGGCGAGTCCCAGCGCCTGGCCATGCAGCTCCAGGAACGCTCGGACGAACTCCAGAAGCAGCAGGCGGAGCTGCGGCGCTCCAATGCCGAACTGGAGGAGAAGGCCGCCCTGTTGGCGACCTCCTCCCAGTACAAGTCGGAGTTCCTGGCGAACATGTCCCACGAGCTGCGCACCCCGCTCAACTCGCTGCTGATCCTGGCCCGGCTGCTCTCCGACAACCCGGACGGCCATCTCACCGACCAGGAGGTGCAGTTCGCGACCACGATCCACCGCTCGGGCTCCGACCTCCTCCAGCTGATCAACGACATCCTCGACCTCTCCAAGATCGAGGCGGGCCGGATGGACGTACGCCCCAAGCGTCTGCCCCTCATCAAACTCCTGGACTACGTCCACGCCACGTTCCGCCCGCTCACCCTCGACCGCGGTCTGGCCTTCGAGGTCGCGGTCGGCGAGAACGTGCCGCGCGAGATGTACTCGGACGAGCAGCGCCTCCAGCAGATCCTGCGCAACCTGCTGTCCAACGCGATCAAGTTCACGGCGTCCGGCCGGGTCGAACTGACCGTCGACCGTGTCAAGGACCCCGACCACCGGTTCACCCGCGAGCACCACGACGAGGTCATCGCCTTCGCGGTCTCCGACACCGGCATCGGCATCGCGGCGGAGAAACTCCCGGTGATCTTCGAGGCGTTCCAGCAGGCCGACGGCACCACCAACCGGAAGTACGGCGGCACCGGCCTCGGCCTGTCCATCAGCCGGGAGATCGCCGGTCTGCTGGGCGGCCGCATCATCGCCGAGAGCGTCCCCGGCAAGGGCTCCACCTTCACGCTGTACGTCCCCGTCTTCAGCCCCGGCCACGGGGTGACGGGCCCCGCCGCCGAGGATCCCGGCAGCCTCGTACCCGAACAGCTGACCAGCGAGCCGTACCCGGCCGCGCAGGACGGCGACGCGCACGACAGCGACGACACCTGGCCGGCCCCCACCAAGCTGGAGGCGTGGAAGGCGGGCCGTGCCGGCCAGGTCCTGCCCGGCCGCCGGGTGCTGATCGTCGACGACGACATCCGCAACGTCTTCGCGCTCACCCACGTCCTGGGCCGCGTCGGCATGCCCGTCCTGTACGCGGAGAACGGCCGCGAGGGCATCGAGACCCTGGAGCGCAACCCGGACGTCGAACTCGTCCTGATGGACATCATGATGCCGGAGATGGACGGCTACGAGACGATCTCCGCCATCCGCCGCACCCCACGCTGGGCGGGCCTGCCCATCGTCGCTCTCACCGCCAAGGCGATGCCCGGCGACCGCGACAAGTCCATCGCCCGCGGCGCCAACGACTACGTCCCCAAGCCCGTGGACGTCGACCAGCTGCTCACGGTCGTCTGCGCGGTCCTGGACCCGGAGGGCGCCCGCGACCCGGCGGAGGCGGGGGATCCGGCACCCGGGCGACGCACCGACGAGAACGAGGCACCCTCACCATGACCACTCGGGACCGGGCCGACGGGCGCGCGGGCATACTCCTCGTCGACGACATGGAGGACAACCTGGTCGCCCTGGAGGCCGTCCTGGCGTCCCTCGACGAGCCGCTGGTGCGCGCCCGTTCGGGCGAGGAGGCCATGAAGGCCCTCCTGCGGCAGCGCTTCGCCGTCGTCCTCCTCGACATCCGCATGCCGGGCATGGACGGCTTCGAGACCGCCGCGCACATCAAGCGCCTCGACCAGACCAAGGACGTCCCGATCGTCTTCCTCACCGGCACGGACGCCGACGCCGGTTACGCCTTCCGCGGCTATGCCACGGGCGCGGCGGACTACGTCACCAAGCCCTTCGACCCCTGGGTGTTACGGGCGAAGGTGAGTGTCTTCCTGGAACTGCACCACAAGACCCGGCAGCTGGAGACCCTGCTGACGGACCGGCGGGAGCACGCGGAACAGGTCGACGCCCGGCTGGCGGCCCTGGAGAAGCAACTGGCCGAGATGACCCCGGACCTGCCGGAGGTCCGCATACAGCTGCGGGACCTCCGGTCCCTGGTGACGAGGGACCGCGGCGACTGACCCCGAGGGGGAAGCGGACGGCGGGGCCGCATCCGCACGCGGCCCCGCCCCCCTTCACACCGTGCTACGCCTCACGCGCCCCGGCGTACATGTCCTCGATGAGGTGCTTGTACTCCTTCTCCACCACCGGCCGCTTCAGCTTCAGGCTCGGCGTCAGCTCACCGTGCTCGACGTCGAGATCCCGCGGCAGCAGCCGGAACTTCTTGATCGTCTGCCACCGCTGCAGCCCCTGGTTCAGCTGGGTGACATGCCCCTCGATCATCTCCACCGTCGCCGGTGCCGAGATGACCTCCTCGTACGACTTCCCGGCCAGCCCGTTCTCCGCGGCCCACGCCTGGATGGCCAGCTCGTCGAGGGCGATGAGCGCCGTGCAGAAGTTACGGTCGGCGCCGATCACCATCACGTTGGACGTGAACGGGCAGAGCGCCTTGAACTGGCCCTCGATCTCGGTCGGCGCGATGTACTTGCCGCCGGACGTCTTGAACAGGTCCTTCTTGCGGTCGGTGATCCGCAGGTACCCGTCGGGCGACAGCTCCCCGATGTCACCGGTGTGGAACCACCCGTCGGCCTCCAGGACCTCCGCGGTCTGCTCCGGCAGCCCGTGGTAGCCCTCCATGATGCCGGGGCCGCGCAGCAGGATCTCGCCGTCGTCCGCGATGCGCACCTCCGTGCCGGGCAGCGGCTTGCCCACCGTGCCCGTGCGGTACGCCTCGCCCGGGTTGAGGAAGGACGCGGCGGAGGACTCCGTCAGGCCGTAGCCCTCCAGGATCGGGATGCCCGCGCCGGCGAAGAAGAAGCCGATCTCGGGCGCCAACGCGACCGAACCGGAGACACAGGCGCGCAGCCGGCCGCCGAACGCCTCGCGCAGCTTCTTGTAGACCAGCGCGTCGGCGACCTTGTGCTTGGCCTCCAGCCCGAACGGGACGGACGCGGTCCCGGTGCGCCGGAAGTTGTCCTGGCTGACCTTCGCGTACTCCCGGGCGACCCCCGCCGCCCACTGGAAGATCTTGTACTTGGCCGGGCCGCCCGCGCGCGCCTTGCCGACGACACCGTTGTAGACCTTCTCGAAGATGCGCGGCACGGCGGCCATGTACGTCGGCTGCACGACCGGCAGATTCTCGATGATCTTGTCGACCCGGCCGTCGACGGCCGTGATGTGCCCGACCTCGATGTGCCCGGCGAGGAGCACCTTGCCCATGACGTGCGCCAGCGGCAGCCACAGGTACTGCACGTCCGCCGGTTCGAGCAGCCCGGTCGCGCCGATGGCCTTCGCCATGTACGCCCAGTTGTCGTGCGGCAGACGCACGCCCTTGGGGCGGCCCGTGGTGCCCGAGGTGTAGATGAGGGTGGCGAGCTGGTCCTTGGTGATCGCGCCGACCTTCTCCTTGATCAGGTCGGGGTTCTTCTCCAGGTACGCGGCGCCGCGCTTCTCCAGGTCGGCGAGGGAGAGCACCCAGTCCTCGGAGAGGTCCGCGCCCTCGGGATCGATGACGACGACATGGGTCAGCTCGGGCAGCTCGGCCTTCTTCTCCCGGGCCTTGGCGAGCTGCGCGGCGTTCTCGGCGATGAGGACCCGACTGCCGGAGTCGGACAGGATGTACGCGGATTCCTCGGCGTTCGTCTGCGGGTAGACCGTGGTGTTGGCCGCGCCCGCGCACATGATGCCGAGGTCGCACAGGATCCACTCGATCCTGGTGGCCGAGGACAGGGCGATCCGCTGCTCGGGCTGGACGCCCAGCTCGACGAGTCCGGCCGCGATGGCGTTGACCCGTTCGGCCGCCTGGGTCCAGTTCAGCGACTTCCAGTCCGAGGGGCCCTCGCCGGAGGCCGGCGGCACGGGGTACCGGAAGGCCTCGGCGTCCGGTGTGGCCGCCACGCGCTCCAGGAAGAGGGCCGCCATGGACGGCGGGCGGTTCTCGATCAGGGTCTGTGTGTCGCTCACGACATCCTCCGGGGCACGCGACAGCGCGGCTGGCTCATGGACTGTGTGCTCAGGACTGCGCGGCTGGCTCAAAGCGGCTGTTGTTTAACTCGCGAGTAACCATCGAGTGGTGATCAGGGTAGAGCGCGACTGGCCGGTTCGTAAGGGGCGGCGGGCAGTCACTTTCCACCGAGAACGACCCTACGAACACGCGCCGGCATCTCCCGGACGACCTGCGGGCCCGTCGCGCCGAAACGCGACGGGCCCGCATCATGCCCGAGTTTCCGGGGGTAACAGCGGTCCGCCGCCCCCGCCGCCCGGTGGCTACTTCTTGCCCTTGCCCCCGCCGGCGCTGTCGTCGCTGGACAGAACGGCGATGAAGGCCTCCTGCGGAACCTCCACGGAGCCCACCATCTTCATCCGCTTCTTGCCCTCCTTCTGCTTCTCCAGCAGCTTCCGCTTCCGGGAGATGTCACCGCCGTAGCACTTGGCGAGGACGTCCTTGCGGATGGCGCGGATGGTCTCGCGGGCGATGACCCGCGACCCGATCGCCGCCTGGATGGGCACCTCGAACGCCTGCCGCGGGATCAGCTCGCGCAGCTTGGCGACGAGCCGCACACCGTAGGCGTACGCGGCGTCCTTGTGGGTGACGGCCGAGAAGGCGTCCACCTTGTCGCCGTGCAGCAGGATGTCGACCTTCACCAGGCTGGAGCTCTGCTCACCGGTGGGCTCGTAGTCCAGGGAGGCGTAGCCGCGCGTCTTCGACTTCAGCTGGTCGAAGAAGTCGAAGACGATCTCCGCGAGCGGGAGCGTGTAGCGGATCTCGACCCGGTCCTCGGAGAGGTAGTCCATACCGAGCAGGGTGCCGCGCCGAGTCTGGCACAGCTCCATGATCGAGCCGATGAACTCGGAGGGCGCGAGGATCGTGGCCCGCACGACGGGCTCGTAGACGGCGTCGATCTTCCCCTCGGGGAACTCGCTCGGGTTGGTGACCGTGTGCTCGGCGCCGTCCTCCATGACGACGCGGTAGACCACGTTCGGCGCGGTGGCGATCAGATCGAGCCCGAACTCGCGCTCCAGCCGCTCACGGATCACGTCGAGGTGCAGCAGCCCCAGGAAACCGACACGGAAACCGAATCCGAGCGCCGCGGACGTCTCCGGCTCGTACACCAGCGCGGCATCGTTCAGCTGCAGCTTGTCGAGGGCGTCCCGCAGCTCCGGGTAGTCGGAGCCGTCGAGCGGATACAGACCCGAGAAGACCATAGGCTTCGGGTCCTTGTAACCGCCGAGCGCCTCGGTGGCACCCTTGTGCAGGGTGGTGATCGTGTCACCGACCTTGGACTGGCGGACGTCCTTCACACCGGTGATCAGATAGCCGACCTCACCGACGCCGAGACCGTCGGCCGCCTTCATCTCGGGCGCCGAGACACCGATCTCCAGCAGCTCGTGGGTCGCGCCGGTGGACATCATGCGGATCCGCTCACGCTTGTTGAGCTGCCCGTCGATGACACGCACGTACGTCACGACACCACGGTACGAGTCGTACACCGAGTCGAAGATCATCGCCCGCGCGGGCGCGTCCTGGACACCGACCGGGGCGGGGACCTCGGCGACGACCCGGTCCAGCAGCGCCTCGACACCCAGGCCCGTCTTCGCGGAGACCTTGAGCACGTCCTCCGGGTCACAGCCGATGAGGTTGGCGAGCTCCTCACTGAACTTCTCCGGCTGGGCGGCCGGCAGGTCGATCTTGTTCAGTACGGGGATGATCTTGAGGTCGTTCTCCATCGCCAGGTAGAGGTTGGCGAGGGTCTGGGCCTCGATGCCCTGGGCCGCGTCGACGAGCAGGACCGTCCCCTCACAGGCCGCCAGCGACCGCGACACCTCGTACGTGAAGTCGACGTGCCCAGGGGTGTCGATCATGTTGAGAATGTGCGTACTGCCCGGATCGTCGGTCGGCGCCCAGGGCAGACGCACCGCCTGGGACTTGATCGTGATGCCACGCTCACGCTCGATGTCCATGCGGTCGAGGTACTGAGCACGCATCTGCCGCTGCTCGACCACACCGGTCAGCTGGAGCATCCGGTCGGCGAGCGTGGACTTGCCGTGGTCGATGTGCGCGATGATGCAGAAGTTGCGGATCAGAGCCGGGTCGGTACGGCTCGGCTCGGGCACATGGCTAGGGATCGCGGGCACGCAGGGTCCTGATTCTTGAGGTGTCCGCAGCCGTCTGCGGTCTCGGGTCGGATCTGGCGGGTCTGGTACGTAGGCACCATGGTCCCACGGGCGGAGAACTGCGACCGGTTTGGGCCGACCCGGGGGCTGCTGGTAGCGTGGGCGGCTGTGTCTCATGCCCTCTCAGCAGGAGACACATCCCAAGGAAATCAAACGGTGTCCGAGGCGTGCGCGGCGTGTCCTGCACGACCTCCATGGTCTCGTACACCTGTAGCTGAAAAGGCTCATTCGTGGCGAACATCAAGTCCCAGATCAAGCGGAACAAGACCAACGAGAAGGCGCGTCTTCGCAACAAGGCCGTCAAGTCGTCGCTCAAGACCGCGATCCGCAAGGCCCGTGAGGCCGCTGCCGCGGGTGACGCCGAGAAGGCCACCGAGTACCAGCGCGCTGCCGCGCGTCAGCTCGACAAGGCCGTCTCGAAGGGCGTCATCCACAAGAACCAGGCCGCCAACAAGAAGTCGGCGCTTGCTTCCAAGGTCGCTTCCCTCCAGGGCTGAGCTTCACCTTTGATCTGACCGCCGGCTGGACCCAGAGCGGGCCCTCTCTCATCCGCTCCCACCCGGCACCCCGGACCCGTACGCGGCCTGCGTTCGCCACGCGGGTACAGGTCCACACGCATTGACCGAAGGCCCCGCGCCCGTCCCTTCCCCAGGGACGGGGGCGGGGCCTTCGGCATGCCTGTGCGGTCGGGGGCAGGCGGTTCTCGGGAGCAGGGGCGTGTGCGAGCTTCTCCGCACCGGAGGGGATCGGCGGGCTTGTCGGCAGTCCGGGTGACGGCACGCTCGCAGGGCGGGTGACGGCAGGCATTCAGGGCGGGTGACGGCAGTCCTTCAGGGTCGCGGGGAACTGCGCGAAAGCCACGACGAACCCGCAGCCGCCGGCAACCGGGACGGGCCGGGCAGGGACGGGCTGACGCGCGGACGGGCGGACGGACGGGCTGGCGGACGGGCGGGCTGGCGGACGGGCGGGCTTGCGGACGGGCGGGCTTGCGGACGGGCGGGCGGAGGGCGAGAACTCAGCCCCGACGCGACCGAGCCGCCCGCGCGATCACCACAACCGCCTTCTCCAACGCGTACTCGGGATCGTCCCCCCCGCCCTTCACTCCCGCATCCGCCTCGGCCACCGCCCTCAGCGCCACAGCCACCCCGTCCGGGGTCCACCCCCGCATCTGCTGCCGCACCCGATCGATCTTCCACGGCGGCATCCCCAACTCGCGCGCGAGATCCCCCGGCCGCCCACCCCGCGCCGACGACAGCTTCCCGATCGCCCGCACGCCCTGGGCCAGCGCACTGGTGATCAACACCGGGGCCACCCCCGTCGCCAACGACCACCGCAGCGCCTCCAGCGCCTCCGCCGCCCGCCCCTCCACCGCCCGGTCGGCCACCTCGAAGCTCGACGCCTCGGCACGCCCCGTGTAGTACCGGCCGACCACGGCCTCGTCGATGGTCCCCTCGACATCCGCGACCAACTGCGACGCCGCGGCCGCCAACTCCCGCAGATCACTCCCGATCGCGTCGACCAGCGCCTGGCACGCCTCCGGCGTCGCCGACCGCCCGAGCGTCCGGAACTCCCCCCGCACGAACGCCAGCCGGTCCCCCGGCTTCGTCATCTTGGGGCACGCCACCTCCCGCGCCCCCGCCTTGCGCGCCGCGTCCAGCAGCGTCTTCCCCTTGGCCCCACCCGCGTGCAACAGCACCAAGGTGATCTCCTCGGCGGGAGCCCCGAGATACGCCTTCACGTCCTTGACGGTGTCGGCCGACAGATCCTGCGCGTTCCGCACGACCACGACCTTCCGCTCCGCGAAGAGCGACGGACTCGTCAGCTCGGCGAGCGTGCCGGGCTGCACCTGGTCCGAGGACAGATCCCGTACGTCCGTGTCGGCGTCGGCGGCCCGCGCGGCGGCCACCACCACCTGCACGGCACGGTCGAGCAGCAGCTCCTCCTGCCCCACGGCAAGCGTCACGGGGGCGAGAGGGTCGTCATGCGCAGTCTTCTTGGCCATCCCGGACAGCATCCCACGCCCCACTGACAACCCGACCCGCGCGCCGACCGCTCCCTACGAGGGGCACGGGGAAGTGCGCGGGAAACACAGGAAATACGCGAGGGGGTACGCGAGAACCCCCCGCACCTCCGCACCTCCGCACCAGCCGTCTAGTGGCCCGACGCCCCCGGCGGAGCGTCACGGCTCCTCCCGCCATCCCTCCCACTCCCCCGCGAACTCGTCCAACGCCGCCGGATCGAGCCGTCCCCGCTCGTCCCTCAGCACCAACAGCCACTGCGCGTCCTCGGCGTCGTCCTCCCCCGCCAGCGCGTCCCGCACCAGCTGCGGCTCCTCGTCCAGCCCGAACCGCGCCCCGAGCGCCTCCGCCGCCTCCTCGGCCGCGTCACGATCGGGCAGCACCAGCACATGTCTCACATCACTCACGGCCCCATTCTCCGCCGCCCTTCTCGCTGCTCCTCCGGGGCCCCTCCCTCCCCTCCCCCACCCCCTCCCCCGCCCTCCCCCGAGCCCTCCCTCGCTAGATCGCGCCCCTCCCCGCTCCCACCTCCGGCACCCGCCCCAACTCGATCCCGAACCTCTCCCGGTACACCGCCAACACCTCCGCGTCCGTCGCCGGCTCGGTCACCTCGCGAGCGCCGTCCGCCGAGGTGACCGTGAGGGTGCGGCCGCTGAGGGTGATGCGGCCTCCGTCCTCGGCGACGCGGGAGCAGACCAGGGACCGGGTGAAGTGGGACGCCGGTGACGTGCTGTGCCACCAGGCCCCGGCCACGAAGTCCCCGAGCGCGCGCGGCCTCACCTCCAGCCGGTACTGCGGCTTGCCCTCCCGGAACACGTCCAGGTCCCCGAACTCACGCCCTCCGCTCTCCCGGTCCGCCTCGGCCACCCGGAACGTGCCCCCCGGGTCCTTCTGCTCACCCCGATTCCCGAACTCCAGCGGACGGTGGCTGTTCGCCCCGAACCCGACATCGACCAGCCGGTCACCCCCGTCCACCGTCCGCACCCGCAGCGCGAGGTGGTCGTACGGGATACCGAGCCGCTCCTGCTCGCCGTACACCCGTGCCGCGAGCAGCGTCACGTCGAACCCGAGTGCCGTGAGCAACGCCCCGAACAGTCCGTTCAGTTCGAAACAGAAGCCACCCCTGCGGTGCTCCACGATCTTGTCCAGCAGCCGCTTCTCCTCCAGGACGATCTCCTCGCCGAGGTGGATCGACAGGTTCTCGAACGGCACCGCCCGCAGATGGCGCAGCTGCAGTTCACGCAGCGCGTCGTCCGTGGGCCGGGCCGGCTGCTCGGCTCCGAGGCGGCGTAGGTAGGCGTCAAGCTTCGCGGTGTCCATGACGTCAGTCTCTCGCCACGAGCAGCTCCTTCGCCGTGCCCGCGACGGCGATCGCACCGTCCTCGTCCGTCCGCAGCACCGTGGCTCCCCCGGCCCGCAGCGCGGCGACCGTGCTGGGCGCCGGGTGGCCGTAGGGGTTGTCCGCGCCCACCGAGATGAGGGCCAGTCGTGGAGCCATCACGCTTATCAGGCCCGGATCCTGGTAGGCCGAACCGTGGTGCCATACCTTCCTTGAAGCGTATCTACTCTCCTACCCTGTACTACATGAAGACCTCCGCCAGAGATCGAGTTCGCCGCGTCGGCATCTACGTCCGCATCTCGGATGACCGCGAGGGCGGGGGACTTGGCGTCAAGCGCCAGGAGGACGACTGCCGCCTCCTCGCCGCCTCCCTCGGCTGGAAGGTCGTGGAGGTGTACGTCGACAACGACGTGACGGCCGCCGACCGCCGGAAGAAGCGCAAGGACTACCTGCGGATGCTGGAGGACATCGAGTCCGGCCACATCGACGCGATCATCAGTTGGCACCCGGACCGCCTGTACCGCCAGCCCGCAGAGCTGGAGGACCTGATCATCATCGTGGAGGACCACAAGACCGAGATCGCGACCGTCAAGGCGGGCGACCTCGATCTGAGCACCCCCACGGGCCGGCTCGTGGCCCGCATGCTCGGAGCCATCGCCAAGTACGAGGTCGAGCACAAGCAGGAGCGCATCCTCCGCAAGGTCCAGGAGCTGGTGGCGGCCGGGAAGATTCACAACTCCGGCCACCGACCCTTCGGCTACACCCGGCTGTTCGACGGCGAGGGGCCGCGTCGGAAGATCCTCGGCGAGATCCTCAACGAGGAGGAGGCCGCCCACGTCAGGAAGTGGGCCCGCCGCGTCCTGGAGGGCGAGAAGCTCGGGACCCTCGTGGCCGAGGCCAACGAGGCGGGTATCAAGACCTCCACCGGCGGAGCCTGGTCGTACCAGGCCATGCGCTTCCTGCTGATGTCCGGCCGGATCAGCGGGCGCAAGGAGCACAAGGGTGAGATCAAGGGCCAGGCCGTCTGGCCGAAGATCATCGAGCCCGAGGACAGCGACATGATCCGGGCCCTGCTCGCCCAGCGCTCCGAGGAGTTCAAGGCGGAGTTCGGGGAGCGCGACACCCCGGCCCTGAAGTACCCCCTGAGCGGCCTGGTGAAGTGCACGTGCAAGGTCCCGCACGTCGTAGGCGAGCCCTGCTCCTGCCAGGATGAGGGGAAGCGGCACCACAAGATGAGCACGGCGCAGCGTGGGGACAAGGACATGCCCATCTATACGTGCAAGAAGGACGGGGGCGGCTGTGGCGGCCGGACGATCCAGATCCCCGACCTGGAGCCGCTGATGGAGAAGCTCCTTTTCGAGCGCCTGGACGAGGTCGAGGCGGCGGCCGAGGCAGACGACAACGACCCCCGCCCTGGGCTGGAGGCCAAGCTCGCCCGCTGGGAGCGGCGGAAGAAGGAGCTGGAGGACGAACTCCTGGACGGCGACCGTCCGGCCCGGGAGATCCAGGACGCAGTCGACACCCTGAACGGCCGGATGGCCGGGGCCCGTCAGGAGATCGCCCAGTACGCGGTCAAGGCCAACCTCTCCGAGGTCAGCGCCGCCGAGCTGCGGGAGGCGTGGAAGGACTACTCCGTCGCCCGGAAGCAGTCCACGTACAGGGGCCTGATCAGGGAGATCCTGATCCACCCCGCAACCCGGCCCTTCAACGTCTGGAACCCGGACCGGGTCGAGATCTTCTGGAAGTGATCAAGAGGCACTCGCGATGGTCACGAGTCCCCCATCCCTGTCACGGGGCGTGACGGTCACTCTCACCACGTGCGTCGACTTCTTGTCGCGAGCCCTCTTGGCGCCGCCCTCCAGAACCCAGAACTTGACACCGCCCTGAGTCTCGCTGGCCTCGCCCATTTCCACGGCGAGTTCCAACTCGATCATTTCGTACTGAAAGTTCAAGTCGTCGTGGGTCGGGATTTCTGTGATCGCCTCACGCAGCTCCAGGTACGCCGCCTGTATCGCTTCCTTCAGACCGATCTTCGCCACGGTGCCCCTCCATCTGAGACGTCAGCAGCCGAGACGACGAAGACAGAAGGACGGTTCCGGGGACGCTATGCGGACGCCTGCGCGGCCCGGGTCAGCTCCGTCTTCACCCGGCGGAGCATCCGGGTTTGGGCCACGGTCAGTGGGGGCCATGGACCACTTCCCGATCCGTACCGCAACCCGGCCCAACAACGTGCGGAACCCAGACGGGGTCGAGATCTTCTGGCGCTAGGCGGTCTCCGTGAACCCCTCGGGCCGGATGAAGTCCTCGGCGGTCTGACTGAACTCGGCTTCGATCGACCTCACCGGAGGCAGTTCGATCCCGACCAGAGGGTTGTCATCAGGGTGATGGAACAGCTCGGTGCGCGAGTTCCAGGCGAAGCGGCGATTCAGCTCACGCGCCGCCTTCGCCGACGCCGGTAGCACGTAGTCCGGCACTCCAGGGGGCTCCATGATGATCGCCGCCCGCCTGTCGATGGGGACGAGAATGGCAGCAGCGTTCGCCAGGCCCACGCCCTTCCACTCCGGCTGACCCGGATCTCGCATCAGGGTCACGGGGTGGTCGGGCAGGAGCAGCGTCTTGCGCTCGAACCGGCACAGCCCCCACGAGCGATTCATCATCACGCCGTAGGCGGTCTCCATCGACCGCCCCATCATCCTGATGTGCTCGTTGACGGACAGCTCCGCCTCGTAGCCGGAGAAGTCCTTCATCTCCTGCCACAGCGCATCGACTTCCTCGTCCGTGACGGGCTCGTCCGACTGCCCTTCGAGTAGGCGCCGCATCTCGGGCTTGCCGCCAGCGGCAATCATGATCTTGGTGAGCTGGTCGAAGATCTGGTTGTTCGCCCGTCGTACAGCCGGAATGCGCGCATGCTGGGCTGCGATCCACTCCCCCAGGACCGCCCGGTCGGCTACGGGCAGGGGCCACAGGCCCTCGTCGGAGACCTTGGCGATCACCCTGGCGGCCTTGTCTTCGAGGTCGGCCAACAGGTTCTCGATCGTGTCGTCACGCTGCCCGGTCTCGTCCTGCATCGAGTAGAAGTGGCTGCGGACCGTCGCGTCACCGATGCCGATGGGCTTGGGCTCGCCCCCGTCGAGCGGGACGCGCATGATCCGCTTGCCGTCCGCGAACCGCCTCAGAAGCAGCCGAGGGACCGTGTGGTGATGACGCTTCAGTTTCTGCTTCTTGCCCGGATTCGTGCCCATGGGAAGACGATACGGACAGGCCCTGACAGCGTCATGGCCTTTATGACCGGCCGGACATCTGCTGAGCGGCTCGGGTCAGCTCCGTCTTCACCCGGCGGAGCATCTGGGTCTGGGCCACGGTCAGCGGGGGCGCGGTGGCCATCTGCCGCTGATTCCACAGCTCCTCGCGGTACTCCTTCAGGACCTTCCGGCCCTTCGGGCTCTGGGTCCGCATGATGGCGGCCCAGGTGGCGTGAGGCGTCTTGACGGGCTTGCCGTCGTGCAAGAGGGCGGTCATCACACGAACTCCGGTTGTGCGGGCTCGTACCCGTTGGCGCCCATGACGGGGCACAGGGCCGAGCCGTCCTCGTGGGACCAGGCGGGCGGGTCACCCCAGGCCGGGGCCATGTCGGTGGCCGGGGACTCCACGGCCGGCTCGAAGCACTCGGGGCACTGGGCACTCATCCCTGCTCCTCCACCTTCAGCCAGCGGTCGGGGTTCTCCTCGGCCTCCCGGGCCTTGAGGGACTCGACCTGGGTCTGGGTCATGTCGGTGATGATGTAGACGCCGCCCCTGCTCGGGGCGTACTCCGGCTTGTTGCTGAAGGCGTGGACCGTGTAGAGCTGCTCGCTCACAGGGAACTCCCCTGCCACTCCTGGCGGGAGTCGTACCGCAGACCCTCGCGTCCCTCGGCCTGCTCGCGGGAGGTGAAGAAGACGTCCTGGGCCCGCTCGGGGTCGAAGCTGAGCACCTGCATCGAGCAGTGCGGATCGGCGTACGCCCACGCCACGGCCCAGTGGCCGTCATCCAGCGAGAGGATGCCGACGCGGTCCCCTCCGCTCGCCTCGTAATACGCCTTCTGTGTCCATTCCAAATGGCTCATGCGGGCCCCCTCAGTGGTTCAGTTCTCGGTCCGGGTCGAAACAGTTCCTGTCGCCGTCATGGCCGCAGTCGCCATAGACGCAGCAGGCACACGTGCATTCCGGCACGTGGTATCCGTCGGGGCCCGGACAGTGGTACGTGAACGTCTCGGAGTACGTCCCGCCGATGTCGTTGCAGCCGTCGTACACAGCGGTCTCCCAGACGCTCCCGCACTGGATGCAGGACACGTACGGGGACTCACTCAGGACAGCGTGACTCAGCAGCATGGACTCCCCCGACTATTTAAATTCTCGGATGGCCTTGAACGACGTCAGGCCCACTCCGGGGGAATCCGGAGCGGGCCTTCAAGGGGTCCACATTACAGGGTTTCTTGATAGAACATATTCGCTCCAACAATCGTTGGAGAGTCCTGTCGAGAATTTAAATAGAGGGGCCGCGGGGCTCCCTGGAGAAGGAATCCAGGGCCAGGCACTTCAGGAACTCCAACCGCCGGGGATCCGAGGGGTCCAGGGCGAGCGCTGAGGCCGCTTCGGGATTCCCCTGGGCCCGGAGGTCCACCGCCCGCCGGGAGGCCCTCTGAAGGCCGCTCAGGGTCAGCTCGATCCCGTCCGGGGTCTCCACCAACCCGTGCCTCTCCAGGGCCTCCTGGCGGGAGAGCGTCATCGAACGGTGCGGGCCTGAGTGCGGGTGTCGTGCTCATCAGACTCGTTCACCAGGTACTTCCACTCGGGAGGGAAGTCGGGGTGATCGGTATACGCCGAGAGGAGGATGAAGGCCACGGGGCTTCGCCGACTCAGCGGAATCCCCTCAATCACTCTCATGACCGCGTTCTGCATGATGGAGCTGGGCCCGTCGTAGGCGTCCCATGGAATCGTCAGCACCCAGTCCAAGAGCTTGCGCTTCGCCTCCACGTCGGCGAGGCCCCGGTCCCGCAGGCGGGTCACGTCCTCGTTCTTGCCGGGCTTCAAGGCGCGCGCCGCCGTTTCGTCCTCACGAAACCGGGCTCGCAGGAACACCACCATCGCGTCGTCGACCTGCCTCATCGCTCCCCCTTGTCTGTACGCGCTGGGCCCATCATCCACCCAGCGCGTCCAGCTTCAGGTCCTCCTGACGGCTCGTCACCGGAAGGACCTCGCCATCCGCAGGAGCCGGGCCTTCATGTCCGCCTCGCTCCGGGAATCCTTGGGGGCCGGCTGGGCCACGGGGGCCGCGAGTGGGCGCTCCTTCACCGGCGCCTCGCCCAACTCCTCCAGGGCCTCCGGGCTGTCCGGGATCAGGCCCTGCTCCGGCTCCTCGTCCAGCTCCATCCAGCGCCGCCAGTCGGCCTCCGTGGCCCCGGCGTAGACGTGGAGGAGCTTCTCCAGGGCGGCCTGGTGCTCGGGGCTCTCCGCCTCGTCCAGAGCCTCCCGGAGCTGGGTGGCGGCGAAGGTCGCGGACCACTTCACCCGGCGCCGGATCTCCAGCTCCTCGTACGACAAGGGCCGCTGGATGCGGACCTGCTCCCGGGCGTGCTGGTTGGCGAGGTCACGAGCCCGACGGGTGAGGTCGCCCAACCCCTCGTCCTCGGCGATGCGGACGTACACGGCCCAGTCCACAGAGATGCGGACCGTCCGGCCCTTCTTGGTCCGGGTGGCGATCGAGTGGGCCTCAAACTTCCTGGCGAGCTTCCGGGCGTTGGCCTCGGTCACCCCGGCCAGCTCGGTCCACTCGGCCATGGACATCTCCACCGGGGCCAGGCCGGTAAGGACGGCGACCCTCCAGCCCTCCGAGCCGAGGTCGGTCGCGCCCCTCCTCCACAGGTCCAGGGAGGGGTCGAGGATCTGGAGCGCGATACCGATCGGGACGACGTCACGGTGGTGTTCTACTTCCTTACCTTCCCTCCAACCTTCCTTGGAGAGGAAGGGGGAGGTCTCTATATAGAACTCCCTGGTGACGTCGTCCCGATCGGTATCGGCGAGGGCGTACGAGCCCTTCTCCCGGCCGTCGGAGGTCCAGGACGTCCCACGCTCGATGGTCTGGACGAGGCCGTACGGAGAGAGCCCGCCGTCCTCGGCGGACGTGATCTCCCAGACCTGCTTGTCGGAGAGGCCCGAGGCCGCCTCCAGCCCACGGATCCCCTTGATGGGGCCCTGGAGGAGGGAGAAGGCGATGCGGCACTCCTGGACGGCGTGCGGGTGCTCGGCAAGGGTCCGCACGATGGCGGCCAAACCCTCCGGGAATTCCTGGAGATCAATTCGACCGGAGTGCACACGGCCGGTAGAATGCGTCATGTCTTGCTGTTCCCGTCGTTGAAGCGGTGCGGGGACAGTCGGTGCGGAGAGGTGTCGCAGCCTCCCGGACCAACCGAGAATTTAAATTCTCTGACGAGCCCTCGGTTCCCGCCGGGGGCTTCGTCGCGTCTGGGGACAGGATACGCACGCGTATAGCGCATTCGCCAACCTTCGGATTTACTCCAACAATTCCTGACTACAAGGAAAGTCCGAGTGAATCCAGGGGCCGGTATAAAGCCCATTCGGAATTGCCAATAGCCCATTCGGTCGGGTAATCTGAGCGCATCGCACAAGGCGATATCGACTCCTCCGGAGGTTCCCCACACGGGGATTTCCTCCGTGTGTTGAGTCGAAGGGGAATGTGCCATGGAGCGGCACCCCACCAACGAGTTGATCCTCACCGAGTCCCGGACCATGCGGACCGAGACCATCGAGCGCACCCACGTGCTCGACAAGGTCAAGACCCTGGTGACTCTGCCGGACTCGTTCCACGTCACGACCGAGATGGTGGCCTCGTACTACGAGGTCCCGCTCAAGACGATCGAGAGCGTCGTCGAGGACAACGCTGCGGAGCTGGAGGAGAACGGCCGCCGCGTCCTGCGGGGGTACGAACTCACGTCGTTTGCGGCCCCCTTCGGGGGAGTCGCAAATCTTGGGCTCAGCCCCAAGGCCCGATCCCTCGCGGTCTTCAGCCGGAAGGCCGTCCTGAACATCGGCCAGCTCCTGACCAAGTCCGAGGTGGCCCGCAAGGTCCGGACGTACCTCCTGGAGTCCGAGGAGGCATCCGGCCCCCGGGTCCCCAGGTCGTTCGCCGAGGCGCTGGAGCTGGCCGCGTCCCAGGCCCGGATGCTCGAACAGGCCGTGACCGAGTTGGAGGTGGCCGCTCCGAAGGCCGAGGCCCATGACCGCCTGATCGCTCACGGTCAGGACCGTCTGGTCCGCGACACCGCCAAGGAGCTGGGCATCCCCGAGGGCGTCCTCCGGGAGAAGCTGCTCACGGAGTGGCGCTGGATCTACCGGTCCTCCACAGAGTGCGGGGCCAACCAGTACAACCCGTACGCCTCGAAGATCGGTTACTTCTCTCTGCGCGAGCGGGAGGCCCCGCACTACAGCCGCGAGAACTGCTGGCACGCGACGCTCTACGTCACTCCGGCCGGACGCGAGGCGATGCGGCGGAAGCTCGCCCAGGAATCCCTGGAGCCGGCCGCCGCGGATCCCACCCCGGCCTTGGTCCTGGACGACACCACCGTCATCGACTTCCGGCGGGGTGCCTGATGGCCCGCCTGACCACTGAGCCGGTGGCTCCGGAGGACATCCTCGCGGTCATCACCACTCCTCAGCTCAAGCACGCGGCCAAGGCCGTGTGGATGTACCTCCGGGTCACCGCCGATCCGCCGAGCCAGAGGGCTATCGCCGAGGCCCTGCACATGGACGAGGGGACCGTCTCGCGTCTGGTGAGGGCCTTGGAGGCCAAGGGCCTGGCCCGCAAGGCCAACGGCGTGTGGCTCCCGGAGCTGGAGCGGTGAGCGCCGTGGACGACCTGATCGTGGGCTACGGCCCGGAGCAGGTCGAGGACATCGCGATCCACGACCAGCCGGACGGCAGTGCCGTCATCGAGACCGTCACGGTCCGGCCCATCCGGGTCTTCGAGAAGTGCCCCGACGGCTCCCTGAAGGAGCTGTTCGGCGAGGCCAAGACCAAAGCACTGGAGGCGTTCTGGGCCTCCGTGAACGACACCAACGGGGAAGACGAATGAACACATCCCTCACGCTGGACAGCCTGATCAGGACCCGGCTCGCGGAGATCACCGAGGGCCTCTGGAACGACCACCGCGTCCTGCGCGTGGAGAGCAGCGACGCGCGGTTCCTCCAGATCGGCTCGGCGGCCACGATCGAGCGCTGGCAGTGCCAGGCCAACCACGGCTCCGGGCTCTGCGGAGAGCCGCTGGTGTCGAGCACGGAGGCCGGACTCCTGCTCGGGTCTCCCGACTACCCGGCGGTGGAGAGCCCGGTATACGGGCTGATCGAGTACCGAGAGCTGGACACGAACTTCGGCTTCATGGCCGGTGAGCTGGTCCACTTCTCCGACGTCGTGGCCGAGTTCGAGGCGCAGGGCTGACGACGATGCTGACGAACCACACCCTCCTGCTCCACGTCGTCGCCGCTGCCATCGTGATCGGCCTGATCATCGCCGTCATCCGCGAGATGCGGGGTGCTCGGTGACCCTGACCGCTGCCGACTTCTTCGCCGGTGCGGGTGGATCGTCCTCGGGGATGAGCAAGGTCCCCGGGGTCGATCTGCGTCTGGCCGCGAACCACTGGGCTCTTGCCGTCCAGACCCACCAGCTCCACTTCCCCCAGGCCGAGCACCGCTGTGCCGACCTCTCCCAGGCCGACTTCCGGCAGTACCCCCGGGTGGACCTCGTCTGGGGCTCGCCGGAGTGCACCAACCACTCGATCGCTCAGGGCCGCAAGCAGGCCCAGGAGGACGCGATCCCGGACGCCGAGGGCAACACCCTGCCCACCGAGGCCGGAGCCCGCTCCAGGGCGACGATGTGGGACATCCCCCGGTACCTGGAGGCGATGATCCTCCGGGGCCGCCCGGTCCTGGGAGGCGTCACCGAGAACGTGGTGGACGTCGTCCGCTGGGTCCTCTACCCGGCGTGGAGGAAGGCCCTGGACGCCCTGGGGTACGACGTGGTTCCGGTCTTCATGAACTCGGCCCACGCGCACGCCCGGAAGTCCCTGTGGAGCCCGCAGAGCCGGGACCGCGTGTACTTCCTGTACGTCCTGAAGAGCCTCCGCCGGAAGATCGACGTGGAGAAGTGGACCCGCCCCTTCGCGACCTGCTCCCAGCACGGCACCGTGCGGGCCCGGCAGTTCTTCAAGAAGCGCGACGAGGAGCCCTGGGGCCGGTATAGGGCCCAGTACCTCTACCTCTGCTCGGAGCCCGGCTGCGCCCTCGTGGTGGAGCCCCACGCCCTCCCGGCCGCCATCGCGATCGACTGGACCGACCCCGGCCAGCGAATAGGCGACCGCTCGAAGCCCCTGGCCGAGAAGACCCTGAAGCGGATCGAGGACGGCCTCCAGCGCTACTCCCGGCCGCTGATGGTCCCGACCGAGGGCCGGGAGGGGAAGCTCGCCAAGCCGCTGGACGAGCCGGGCAGGACCCAGACCACCCGGCGGGAGAGCGCGGTCCTGTTCACCCCGGCTTTCGTGGCGGAGCTGAGGGGCGGGAACTCCAATCACCGGTCCCTGGCCCACCCGTTGGCCACCGTGACGGCTGGAGGGTTCCACCACGCCCTCGTGATCCCGTACTACGGCACGGGCCGGGCCAAGCCGGTGGACCGTCCGCTTGGGACCCTGAGCACGGTGGACCGCTTCGCTCTCCTGGACCAGCAGGCCCGGGTGGAGGACTGCACCCTCCGGATGCTCCAGGTCCCCGAGATCGCGCGGGCCATGAGCTTCGACGCCGACCACAAGATCCTCGGCACGAAGCGCGAGGGGACGCGGCTGCTCGGCAACGCCGTGACGCCCCCGGCCGCCGAGGTCCTCATGTGCGCCGTGGTGGAGACCGTCACCGGCGAGCAGCTCGAACCGGCGGCAGCCCCGTGCTGACGGCCCTTGCCGACGCCCTGAGCGAGCACCCCGAGGAGCCCATGGGCCTCGGGGTGCTCCTCGCCCTGACCGCCGGTGATCCGGCCGTCCTCCGCCACGCCCCCGAGATCCCCGAGGGGGCCACCCGGGGCGAGTACGCCGCCCTGCTCCGCCTGATCCTCCTGGAGGTCTCTCCGTGAACATCTACGAGTGCTTCGTCTGCGGCGACCCGCAGGAGTCCAAGACGTGCGACCGGTGCCGCAACGGAATCCGCGGTGACCTCCTCCAGCTCCCCGAGCTGTACGTCCACCTGACGATGAGCCGTCAGCGGGTCCAGGGCGGGGGCGGGGACGGTAGGTCCTCCACGCGCCTCCACGCCCCTCTCCCGGGCCGGGACGACGTCCTGAACCTCCTGGGCCCGGCGAGCCGTCAGCCCGTCACTGACGCACGGGACCAAGTGGGCGCTGTCCCATTCCTCGCCCTCCTGGAGTCGTGGTCCCAGGCGGTTTCCGAGGAGAGGGCGTTGGACCACGTCAAGAGAAACGTGACGGCCATGACGGCCCGATTGACGGCACATCTCGGGTGGATCTGCGAGCAGCCCTGGGTGTCCGACTTCCAGGAGGAGATCCGGGAGTTGGTGAGGGCCGTCCAGCGGATCACCATGACGCAGCCGCGCCGGGAACTGCTGCGGGGCGTCACGTGCCCGTCATGCGGAAGTCTGACCCTCGTGAGGCACTTCCCGGGGGACTGGGCGGCCGAGTGCGCGCTCTGTCCGGCGGTGAAGCTCGACCAGAGGGACTACGAGGATCTCGTGAAGGCGCAGGCGCGTGATGCACATGACGGCGTCAAGTCCTGACGCGCTGACGGTGGTTGGCGATACGCTGACCGCACAACCGAAGAACGTCCAGCGGGCCCCCGGAGCCGACTCCTACATCTGAACCGGGGGCCCCAGACACGAGGAGTTGCACCCTCCCCATGTCCGCCAGAGAACTTACCCTGCCGCCTGCACGGACGGCAGGGCAGATGCCTGTATCCGGCCGCCCTGACGCCCAGATGTGGCTGGCCATCAGTGCCGCCGCGTTGACGACCGCCCTCACCGTCGTGAGCTTCTGGCTCTCGTTCGAGGCGCTCCACGACCTCGCGACCGCCCACCGCCTCCAGGGGGAGCGCGCCTGGGCCTGGCCCGCGACCATCGACACCTTCATTGCCATCGGCGAACTGCTGATCCTCCGGGCCTCGTTGATGCGCCGCGTCGACTGGTGGGCCATCGCCCTCACGGCGGCCGGCTCGCTGGGCTCCATCGTCCTGAACATCTTCAGCGTGGGCGTCAGCGACGACCCGCTGGACTACGTCGTGGCCGCTGTCCCGCCCGTCGCCGCCCTCCTGGCCTTCGGCGTCCTGATGCGCCAGGTCCACGACTACCTCCTCTCGCGTCAGGAGCCCGTGACGGCTCCCCCGATGCCCGTCAGCGCCCCCGTGACGCCCTCAGTGCAAGCCGAGGAGCCCGAGGACGTGGAAGAGGCCGACGAGGCCCCCGAGGTGACGGAGGAGCCTGAGCCCGTCAAGGAGCCGGAGAAGCCCTCGGAGCCGCTGACGCCCCGCGAGCAGACCGACCAGATCGTCCGGGACCTGTACGACTCTCTGGGCAACCGCCGTCCGGGGACCCGGCACATCCGTCAGGCCCTCGCTGACGCCCAGCTCCCGAACTCTGACGGCACGTGCCGTGAGGCCCGTAAGCGGGTCGAGATGGCGGAGCCGCACCTCAAGTCCCTGCCGGACGCCATCGCCGCCTGACGGCGAACCACACCCACTTCGGCGCGCTGTGCTCGCCGTCGGCTTGAGCACGCGCGCCCACCTGCCCGGAGGGCGTCATGACCGACATCCCTGATCCCCCGAACTACCCGCCATACAGCTCCGGTCCGACCTGGACCGAGCCCGAGGTCCACATCCACTTCACCGCCGAGGAGCCCCAGGAGAGCCGCTGGGACTTCTCCTGGGTCCAGCCCGGCAAGAACCTCGGTGCCATCGCGTGCGCCTGGGTCCCGGCGAACATCTGGGCCGCCACCCTCAACGACGTCGAGCGCGAGCAGAGCGCGTCCGGCGCCTGGGTCGTGGGCGGTGCCCTGCTGGGTGTCGCGGTGATCCGCTTCGTCCAGCACCGGGGCTTCTTCAACCGGTTCCTCGTCTGGACGAGCGTGCTCGGCCTGGTCCTCGCGCTGGCCGTCTTCACGGTCGTCGTGGACGTCATGACGGGTGGTGGCCGGTGAACAGCGTCACGACCGCCACGGTCTCCCTGGGGGCCGTCACGATCGGCCTGAGCATCCTCGCCTGGCACCTCGCGAGGTGGTGGAAGACCGGGGGAGGCGTGAAGGCGGGGCCTCCCGGCGGTGGAGGCGGAGGAGGCCGGGACCCGAAGGTCCTGATCCCCTTCCTGGCCTCGGTGGCCCTGGGGATGCTCTGCGTCACGGCGGCCGGAGGTCTCCTCGGCACGGCCGCCACGATGCTCCTGGACGTCGGCAACACCCTGGGGAACTGGTCCCTGACGGCCGTCACGGGTACCGCGACGCCGGGCGTCACGAGGAGCGGCCACAAGTCCCTGACCCCCGGTGGGTGCGCGGCCCTGGTGATCTACATCGTGGTGCTCTGCGCCATCTGGAAGTCCAGCGGGAAGGTTTTCCACGGCAAGGTGACGAGCGGCGTCACGTGCGGCGTCATGCTCGGGCTGAGCGCGGGCTTCTCCGGAGTGGCCGCCGCTGCGGTCGTCAGCATCTTCAACGCCCTCGGCGACCGCGTCACGGGGGTCATGTGATGCGGGCCTTCGTCGACCGCGTGTACCGGGGGAGCAAGGCCGTCGCCTGGGGGATGGCCCGAGGGACCGTGGCGTGGTTCAGGGAGGGCTCCGGCCCGGTGGACTTCCTGATCCGCCTGGTCTTCCTCGGAGGCGGTCTGGCGCTCGTCTGGGGCCTCGTGCAGAGCGCCCCGGTGCTGATGTTCGGCCTCACCGGCTGGTGGATCGTCGCGGCGTTCCGGAAGGGGAAGCCCGAGGAGAAGTCCGCGGTGGCCTCTCCCCAGGAATCCTTGGTGGCCGGCTCCGAGGAGAAGCCCGAGGAGGACGACTCCCCCAAGGTCCTCACCACTCTCCGGGAGAAGGCCGACCCCCACGTCCACCTCGCCGTGGTGGCCAAGGCGCTGGGAACCGACACCGCCCACGTGCGGGAGGTCCTCTCCCGGGCCGGGATCCCCGTCTCCGACGTGCGGATGAAGGGCCGGGGCGTGAGCACGGGCGTGAAGGCCGCCGACATCCCCGTGAGCCTCTCTCCCAGCCCCTCCCCCGACGGCCCCGGACCTGTTGTTGGTCCTGGTCAGGCCAACAACAACGACACCGAGCTGACGGTGACCCGCCTCCCGAGCGGGGGCCAGATCATCTCGGTTCCCGACCCCGAAAACCCCGCCCGGACCCACGTCAGGGTCGTCGGGCCCATCGAGAGCTAGGAACCACATGGACTACGCAGCGATGTACCGCCAGGCGATGGCCGACGGTGCCACCGACTACGCCCAGACGATCGTCGTCTCCGCCTCCCAGGCGGCCCAGGCGGGCGCCATCACCCCCGAGGACGTCGCGGCCCTGGTCGCCGAGGTCAAGGCGCACGAGGGGGTGTGAGGCATGGAGTACTGCGGCAAGTGCGGCTGGTGGACCAAGCCCGGTTGCGGGCACTGAGGGCGAGGGGCACGGTATGGAAGACGAAGACCGGTACGCCGCCGAGGAGGCGGAGATCGAGCGGGAGCTGACCGAGGCCCAGTTCCTGGAGTTCAACGAGTACTGCGGGTTCCTGGCGAACTACGGCGTGAGGATCTGGGAGCTGGCCCGGCGGCACGACAACCCTGAGCTGGCCCACCGACACCTCATGAAGTACTCGGACGACTTCCTGGAGAGCTTCAACGAGGAGTAGGACCTGACGAGATCAGCCCCGCCACGCTCCGCCTCTCGGCAAGATGATCGCCATGCAGGCAGAGACGTTGGCGGGGCTGATGGGTCTCGCGGGTGCAGTGGTCGGTGCGGGGGTCTCCACGGGGGCCGTGATCTGGCAGCAGCGCAAAACCGCCCACGAGACCGAGCGGGCGCACCTGCTCGGTCTGTCGGAAGCGGCGGCCAACGAGGTGATCCAGTTGACCTACGCAATAGAGGATCACTTCGCGGAGGGGGTACCGGACACGATCATGTCCAGGACTCGCGAGCAGTGGCATGCCGATCTCCGGCTGATCCTCCGTGACTTGTCATCCCAGGCGCTGAGGTTCCCGGACGAGAAGGTCCGGCGGCTCGTGCAGTGGGGCCATGCCGAGATCCTCCGAGACCCCGAGGGCGTGGCTCAGGAGCAGGGGAACTTGCCCACTGCCCGGTACAGGGACATCTGCATTCACTTCCGGACGGTCATGGGGACGGTGATCCGCAGGCAGCCCTTCCCGGACGGCATATGGACCCAGTTCCCCGGCGCCTGGCCCCCGTCATGACGCCCGTCAGCGATGTGCGCTCCAGCGTTGTAGCGCGAGCCGGCCGCCGAGGTCTTGGCGGGATCAGTCCCGTGGGGTTGGTCCCGTCGGCATGATGACCGCCATGGAACCGGAGATAGTAGCCGCGCTGTGGGGCTTTGGGGGCACGATCGCGGGCTCTGCCGTGACGCTGGTGGCAACAGCCATGACCCTTAAACGCCAGGCCAAAGACGCCAAGCAGACCCGAACGGAAGATCGCGCCAAGGAAGTCGGAGAACGGGCCTTGGGGCACTTGTACGCCCTGCGGCGACACCTCACCGAATGCCGCGCGCCCAATGTGCCACAGGCAAACGAGCCTTGGCTGAAGATCTCTCGGCAACACATCGACGATGTATCCATGGCCATAAGACTCATGCCCGAGGCCCAGGAACTTCAGAAGCGGGTCGATGAGGTTCTAGAGCTGGGCGAGTACCGACTGGTGGCCTCGGAAGCCTCACGGCCCATGAAGGCGCAGAACCTCCAGTCGTACGTTGGCGAGGCCATCGACCTCGTGTCGGCTTTCATGACTGGGACCGCCCTCCCACGACCGTCACTCCAAGTCCGGAGTCACAAGCAGCAGCAACAGCGAGAAGTCTCCCAGCCGGGCTCTCCTGACATCGACGCGCCATGATGCCGGTCCTCGCCACAGAACCGAGGCCCGTGGCTAGGACTTGACGGGATCAGCCCCACGGGTTTGGTCCCGTCGGCATGATGGCCTGCATGGACTTGCTGAGGGATCTGTTGTCGAAGGAGTTCGTATCGGCCTTGCTGGGTGCCGTAGTTGGAGGGATCGCCACCTTCCTGGTGGCGATGTACCAGGCCAATAAGTCGCTGGAGGCTCTGCGGCACCAAGACGAGGCTGCTCGCAAACTCGCGCAGGAGGAGCGAGAGAAGGCCCATGCCCGGGAAGCCGGGCTGATCATCATGGATCTTCTGCTGGAACACCGCTCAGGGCTGAGGGCCAACTGGAGGGACCAGGACTGGCTGGAGGATCAGGAGGCCGTGATCGACCGCATCCGGTCGTACGCCCGCATTCTCCCTGATGGAGAGCACCGCACGCTTCTCCTGAAGGTTCTGGAGAACCTGAGCCGCAAGCGCCCCGTGAACTATCACCCCAGCACGTTCAAGGGCGATCAGGTATGGATGGCCAACGCGGCTCTCGTCGTGATCGGTTCGTACTTGAACAACAAGAAGGTGGAGACCAGCCCGAAGCTGGCGGAGATCCAGGGCGAATGGGACAAGGCCGACGAGGAGCACTACAACCAGATGATGGAGGCGATGCAGAACGATCCTCTGCCGGACGACTGGGAGGACGACTCGACCCCCGTCCCGGAGGGCCCGTCACCGTCCACCTGATGGCCGCCGGATCAGGTACTTGCGCGTTGCACTAGTGCAACGCATAATCGCGATCAGCAGGACCACTGTGTCCGCAAGCAGGCCCCGACTCCCCAGGAGGACGGGGCCATTTCGGGTTCTCGGGGAGGCCGTCATTGGAGGACGAGGTCTGGATGACGGTCAAGGAAGCGGCGCTCTTCACGGGCGTCAGCGTTCAGACGGTCTACTCCTGGATACGACGCGGACATCTGACGGTCGGCGGGCTCGACCACAGGAACCAGAAGCTCTTCCGTCACTTGGACGTCGCCAAGGCCGAGATGTCGACCCGGCCCAAGGCCGGACGCGTGCTCGTACCAGCCGCCTGACGCTCCGGGGAGAGCGTCAGGCGGCTGGCTCACTCAGCTCTCCTCGTCGGCCTCCTCCGGCGCCTGGGACCTCCTCAGGTCCCGGCGGTCACGAAGGAATCGGAAGACCTCGGCTCCGATCGCGAGGGTTGCGGCGGCTATGCCGAGGGCCGCGTTGAGCGTGTCCACTGCTGAAGGTCCCTTCTCCGGGACCTTGGGCCTCAAACAGGCGTGCCAAGATCCCGGCACGTCTGTACATGCCTGGATTTCCTTGGTCACGCCCGGCGAAGGAGCCCTTTAGCTCATTCCCCCTCATCGCATCAGGCAGTGGCGGGCCTCCGGCGCTCACGCCCCTCCTGGAGTCCCTGCAATGCAGGAGCTACCCGGCGGTCAATATCAACAATCCTTGGAGTCACGCCTCTTCCTGACGACCGTCAGCGCCCGACCAGTCACCCGTCATCCCGTGCGCGTGAGGGGGTGAGCCGGCCGTGTCCCACCCCCTCACCGAAGAGGACCTGGAGACCCTGCGTCAGCTCCACGCTGACGGGTTCGGGCGGAACGAGATCGCGCGTCAGCTCGGGTGCTCCCCCGCCACCGTGACCAACTGGGCCCAGCGCCTGGACCTCTCCTTCGACCGGACCTCTACGCGGGCCGCCGTTGACGCCCGTCAGATCGACCTGAAGGACCAGCGTCAGCAGGCTCAGCAGCGCCTCATGAACTTCTTCAACGAGCAGCTCGACCGCGTGGAGTCGCGGTACCTCCTGACAGGCTTTAAGGCCACCGGCGAGGTCGCGGCTCAGTGGCTCGACCTCCCTCCGGCCAAGGAGACCAAGGACCTCACCACGGCGGCCATGCAGGCCCTGAACGGGGCTCTGAAGCTCGCCCAGGTCGACGCCGGTGACGCGGGACGGGAGAACGCGCGAGGACTCCTCCAGAGCCTCAGCGACGCCATGGCGACCGCAGCCCGGGAGCTTGGGGGCGACGATGCCGACGAGTACGGCTCATAGCACCCAGTTCCTCCTGGAACACTTCAGCCCGAAGCAGATCCGCAGCATCCACGCGGCCAACCGAAGGATCAACCTCTGGGAGGGCGCGGTCTCCTCGGGCAAGACCATCGCCTCCCTGTGGGCCTGGCTGACGTTCGTGGAGAGCGCCTCCACGTCCGGCGAGCTGGTGATGATCGGCAAGACGAGGGACGCGGTGTACCGCAACGCTCTCCAGCCGCTCATGAACCCGGAGATCTTCGAGGACCTCGCTCTCCAGGTCGACTACAACCCGGGAGCCCCCACGGCCCGGATCTTCGGACGCCTGGTCCACGTGATCGGCGCGAACGACGTCAAGAGCGAGAACAAGATCCGGGGCATGACCTGTGTCGGCGCCTATGTCGACGAGGCCACGCTTCTCCCGGAGACCTTCTGGGACATGCTCCGGACCCGCATGCGGGCCCCCGGAGCCCGGATCTTCGCCACGACCAACCCCGACGCCCCGACGCACTGGCTCCGCGAGAAGTTCATCGACGCCCCCGAGATCCGGCGCTCGATGAAGGTCTTCTCCTTCGAGCTGGACGACAACATCCACCTCACGCCGGACTACGTCGAAGAGACGAAGCGGATGTACTCGGGCCTGTTCTACAGGCGGTTCATCCTCGGCGAGTGGTGTGCTGCAGAGGGCGCGGTCTTCGACATGTTCGACCGGTCCCGGCACGTCGTGGACATCCTGCCGCCGATCAGCAGGTGGCTGGCCCTCGGCATCGACTACGGCACCTCGAACCCGACTCACGCGGTCCTCCTGGGCTTCGGCCGAGACGGGTGTCTCTATGCGGCAGCCGACTGGAGATACGACGGCCGGAAGTCCCAGCGCCAGATCACTGACCTGGAGGCGTCTGAGCGCCTGCGGGAGTGGCTCGGCTCCGTGAGCCCTCCCGGCACACGCGAGCGCGGCATACAGCCGGACATCGTCGCTGTGGATCCCTCCGCGGCTTCCTTCCACGCCCAGCTCCGAGCGGATGGCATGAGCCCCCGGCCGGCTCACAACAAGGTCCTCAGCGGCATCCGCATCCTCATGGCGCTGTTCGCCGCCGACAAGCTCCGCATCCACAGCTCATGCAAGGAACTGCTGAGAGAGATCGACGGCTACGTCTGGGACCCCAAGGCCACTGAGCGCGGTGAGGATGCCCCGCTCAAGCAGAACGACCACGGCGTGGACGCCCTGCGCTACGCGGTGAAGACCACTCAGCACATCTGGCGACCCCAGATCAAGATCCCGCTCTCGCAGGGAGACCGCGAGGACGAACGAGCCGCGTAAGGGGGTCTGCGATGGCTACCGCATGGCCTCCTCCGGAACTCGCCGACGTCTTCGCCCAACAGGAGATCTGGAACGCCTGGTACGCCGGGACCCCCGAGGGCCTGACAGATGCGTACCTTAATGCGCCGAACGACAGGCCCACCGTACGCAGGAAGGGCTTCCTCGCCCGTCTGGGACGTTGGTTCTGGGGTCAGCCGACTCCCGTCGGGGAGCGGCCCTCCAAGCTCCACGTGCCACTCGCCGGGGCCATCGCGGCGACCAGCGCCAACCTGCTCTTCGGGTCCCCCCTGAAACTGACGGTGGACGACGAGGCGACCCAAGAGCGCCTAGACCAGCTCGCGGACGACACGACGTACGCGGCGCTCCGTGAGGCCGCTGAGATCTCGGCCGCTCTGGGCGGCGTGTACCTCCGAGTGGTCTGGGACCAGAGCATCCAGGACAAGCCCTGGCTGGTGGCGGCCTCCCCCGACATCGCGGTCCCCGAGTGGAAGTGGGGTCGGCTGAGTGCCGTCACGTTCTGGAACGTGATCCGCGAGGACGCCAATACCGTTGTGCGCCAGCTCGAACGGCACGAGCCGGGCTGGATCCGGCACTCCGTGTGGATCGGCTCGGCCACCGAGCTGGGCGTCCAGATGGCCCTGACGGACTTCCCCGAGACCGCTGGTCTCGCTGACCTGGTGATCGACGGGGACGGCATCCCGACCGGGACGCCGAAGCTCACCGCGCAGTACATCCCGAACCTCAAGCCCAACAAGCTCTGGAGGCACCTTCCCGCAGCCGCGAACCTCGGCCGATCGGACTTTTCCGGTGTCGAAGCGCTGATGGACGCGCTGGACGAGGCGTACAGCGACTGGATGCGCGACCTGCGCACCGGCAAAGCTCGGCTGCTGGTCGGCACGGAGGTGCTCGACAACCTCGGCAAGGGCCAGGGCGCGTACTTCGACATCGACCGTGAGCTGTTCGCTCCCCTCAACCTCGCGCCGGGTGAGGACAAGGGCTCGGTCATCGAGCAGGTCCAGTTCAACATCCGCACCGAGGAGCACCGCGCTCTCTGTGCCGACCTGGCCGAGCGGATCATCCTCGGTGCCGGGTACAGCCTCCAGACCTTCGGCGTCACGGGCGAGGGCAGCGGCAACCCGACGGCGACCGAGATCGCGGCTCGGGAGCGTCAGTCACTCACCACCCGGGCGAACAAGACCAGTTACTGGCGGCCGGCCTTGGCGCACCTCTTCGGCGTGCTGTTGGAAATCGACCGGGCCGTCTTCCGGACCTCGGTGATCCCGGTCGAACCGCATGTCGAGTTCCCGGACCTGGTCACGCCCGACCCGGGCGAGACGGCGGAGCAACTCGATCTGCTGAACCGTGCGGGTGCCATCTCCACCTTCGAGAAGGTTCGCCGTCTCAACCCCGACTGGCGCGAGGAGCAGGTCATCGAAGAGGTCACGCGGATCCGCGACGAGACCGCGCTCGCACCCGAGTCCGCTGTAGCCGCTGACCAGCCCGAGGTAACGCGATCGATCAAGGGCTCCAAGGCGTCCACACCCGTATGAGCGTGACCTCAATGCTGCTGTCGTCGGCATGATCTTGGAAGATGGAGTACTTCAGACCACAGCCACAGTGCTGGTCGCCTGAGTCGACGGCGTTGGCCTCCTCGCAGACCGGACACCAGATGATCACCGATCCGCATCGGTCACAAACCCCCGCCTGTGTCTCCGACTCGCTCCTGATCACTCGGTGGTTCCAGCCCACGGAGCTGCGGCAGCCACTGAGGCTGGGGCAGAAGACGTCCGAGAAGGTCTCGGGCGGGACGTGGCGCCCGTGTTGCAGGGTGATCAGCTGTATCGGCGGGTAGGCCACGGCCGCACGCTTCTCGGCTCCGGCGGAGAAGCCGACCGGGGAGAACAACACGCCCGCGACAGCACCGACGTCCTGCATCTTTCCGATGAACTCGTCGACGAAGCGGACCTCCAGCTTCTTCTTCTGGTGATCTTTGGCCTCGCCGATGACCATTCCGTCCGCTCGGTATCCGCACACGTCGATCTGGCGACTCAGGCCACTCTTCCCGCGAACCGCGACGTTGTGCTTGACGCGGTCGATGTCCAGATAGACCGCCATCCAGGCGGAGGCGTAGATCTCCAGGACCTTGCCGGTGGCGTCCTGCTTCTCGACGGTTTCTGTCGTCACAGCAGATGACGCTATCGGCCCCCTCTGACATCAACGGGCCGGTGTGCCCGCTGAGCCCGCATGGGCACCCCCACCCGACAAGGGAGAGCACGACCATGACGACCCCCGCAGAGCCCGGCACGGGCGCGGAGAGCACGACCACCCCGGAGGGTACGACGCCTCCCGAGGGCACGCCCCCGCCCGAGTCCGGCACGGACGACAAGGGCACCAACAGCGGCGAGACCAACTGGCAGGCCGAGGCCGAGAAGTGGAAGGCCCAGGCCCGCAAGCACGAGGACCGCTCGAAGACCACGAACTCCGAACTCCAGCGGCAGGCCGACCTGCTCGCCAAGCTCGCCCAGAAGGCGGGCATCGAGCTGGACGACGGCAAGGCGGACCCCGAGAAACTCGCCCAACAGCTCAGCGCGAGTCAGGACAAGGCCCGCCAGAGCGCCGTGGAACTGGCCGTGTACCGAGCGGCCGGGAAGCACAGCGCCGATGCGGACGCCCTCTTGGACAGCCGGGGCTTCCTGAAGCAAGTCGACGGCCTGGACCCGGACTCCGACGACTTCGCCACGAAGGTCGGCGACGCGATCAAGGCGGCTGTCGAGTCGAACCCGAAGCTCAAGACCGCCTCCGCCCCTCCCGCTCGCAGCGGGACGGAGATGTCCGGGCGCGGCGAAGGAGCCCGCAAGCCCACCAGTCTCGCCGACGCCGTGGCAGCACGGATGCGCGGCAACTGATCAAAGGAAGAACCCATGCCCGTCACCCTGAATGAGGCGAAGAACAACGCCACGGACGACATCGACGTCCAGGTCATCGACGAGTTCCGGAAGGAGAGCGCCGTCCTGGACGCGCTCACCTTCGACGACGTCGTGAACCCTGCCGGTGGCGGCGCGACCCTGACGTACGGCTACCGCCGACTCGTCACTCAGCCCACCGCGGCCTTCCGTGCGCTCAACACGGAGTACACGCCGAGCGACGTCCAGACCCAGCGGTACAGCGTGGACCTGGCCGTCCTCGGTGGCAGCTTCGAGGTGGACCGGGTCATCGCCAAGATCGGTCCGGCCGCGTCCGGTGCCGTGGCGCTGAACATGTCCCAGAAGATCAAGGCGACCAAGACCCGCTTCCAGGACGCCGTCATCAACGGCGATGTTGCGGACGGTACGGACGCGGACGCCGCCAACGGCTTCGACGGCCTCAACAAGGCCCTCTCGGGTTCCAGCACGGAGTTCCGGCCCACCGAGGTCACCGACTGGTCCGACTTCGACACCAATCCGGCCTCAGCTCAGGTCGCCCTGGACACGCTCGACGAGTGGCTGTCGCTGCTCGACGGCACGCCGACCATGGTCCTGGGCAACACCAAGGCTCTGGCCCGCGTGCGTGCCCTGGCCCGTCGAGCCGGCGTATACACCCGGAACCCGGTGGACGGGCTGATGGGGCCCGGTGGCCGTCCGATCGTCCGCGAGTCGTACGGCGACATCGTGTTCGTCGACCCAGGCGACAAGGCGGGCACCTCGTCTCCGATCATCCCGATCGAGACCCGGGACCCCGACAGCTCGACCTGGACCCTGGAGGTCACCGGCTCCCCCACCGGCGGTACGTACACCGTGAGCGTGACCATCGCCGGGAACACCCAGACGACTTCGGGCATCGCGTACAACGCCTCGGCCTCCACGGTGCAGTCGGCCATCATCGGGCTGTCCAACGTCGGTTCGGGCAACGCTACGGTCTCCGGCACGTCCGTGAAGACGCTGACCTTCACCGGCGACCTGGCGGATACCCCGGCGACCGTCACCGCGTCGGGCGCGGGGCTCACCGGCGGTACCTCGCCGGGCATCACGGTCACCCAGACCGGAGACAGCGCGGTGTCGGGCCTGACCGACCTGTACGCGGTCCGAATGGGCCTGGACGGCTTCCACGGCGTCACCACCATCGGCGGCCAGATCGTTTCCACCTACCTCCCCGACTTCACCACCGCCGGTGCCGTGAAGAAGGGCGAGGTCGAAATGGGACCGATCGCCGTCGTCCTCAAGGCCACCAAGGCTGCGGCCGTCTTCCGCAACATCAAGGTTCAGTAGCGGCACCGGTCGCACCAAGGAGGAACACCACCATGGCGCGTACCGCGCTCACCGCCCAGAAGTTCGCCACCACTGGCCTCGCCCCGACCTACGTGACACCCGACGCCGCCGGAGTCTCCCTCCGGAGCAGCGGCAAGCAGGTGCTCCACGTCAAGAACGGGTCGGGCTCCTCGATCACGGTCACGCTGAAGATCGGCAAGACCGTCGAGGGCCAGGCCGTCACCAGCCCCACCGCCACGGTGGGCGCGGGGGCGGACAAGTTCTTCGGGCCGTTCAACGACAACTACGAGCAGCCGGACGGCACGGACACCGTGTTCGTCGACCTGTCGGCCGTCACGAGCGTCACGGTCGCCTGCCTGACGCTCTGAGCCGGAGGAGGCGTCATGGCGTACGCCACCGTCCAGGAGTTCACCGACTACCTGGATCCGGACCCCGTACCGGCCAATGCGACCCGGCTGCTGACCAAGGCATCCAGGCGGCTCGACAGGCTCCTGATCGGGGCCGTGTACGAGACGGACGACAACGGCCTCCCCACAGACCCCGATCTGATCGAGGTCTTCCGGGAGGCCGTCTGCATCCAGGCGCAGTACATCAACTCCCTGGGCGACGAGACGGGGGCCATGGCCAACGTCTCCCAGATGGAGCTGGGCAGCCAGAAGATCGTCCGGGCCATCTCGGTCGTCGGCAGCGGCACTCCCCGGGTCGCCCCGGACCTGCTCGACCTGCTCCAGACCAAGGGCCTGTGGCCGGTGTACCCGTACACCTGGGGGTGAGCCGTGCTGCTCCTCCCCACGCACACGGTCACCGTGCTGACGAAGCCGGAGCCCACGAGGGACCGGCAGAACAACCGGATCACCGACTGGTCAACGGCCACCAGGACCTCGTACAAGGGCCGCACAGAGCCCGTGAGCTCCTCGGAGACGGTCCAGCAGGGCGATCAGGTCATCACGTTCCTGACGTGCTTCCTGCCCCCGTCAGCGGCCGTCACGGAGTACGACCGGGCCGAGGTCGACGGCGTCACGTACGAGGTCGACGGCAAGCCCGAGGTCCAGACCGGTTACGGCCCCCTGGCTGTCCTCGCGTACAAGCGGGTCACGCTCAAGGAGATGACCGGCTGATGGGCGCCTTCAAGCCCAACAACGCGGCCATCGCCTCCCTGGTCCACGAGGACTTCGTCCACGCCGACCTGCACGAGCGGGCCGACCGGGTGGTGGCCGTCGCCCAGGGCAACGCACCCGTGGAAAGCGGCCATTACCGCGACTCCATCCATGCCGAGGACGGCCCGGACGGCTCCGTCCTGATCGTCTCGGACGTCGAGTACGCGGCGGTGATCGAACTCGGCACGCGGGATGCAGACCATCCCGCTCACCACACCATCGCCAACGCACTCGATGCAGCAAGGGGCTGATCATGGCCAAGCTCAAGCTCGCCTTCGCCTATCAGGGCCACCAGCCCGGCGACGTCGTGGACGTGCCGGACGAGGAGGTCAAGGACCTCGTACGGGCCGGGATCGGGCACCTGGAGGGCGCTGAGCCGGTACTCCGGTTCGGGAGGCTCCCCGAGGTCTCCGAGCCCGTCCAGAGCGCTCCTGAGCCCGCCAAGCGCACGCGCAAGGCCGAGGCGCCGGAGACCCCGGCCGAGTAGGAGGCCGCGGTGACCCCGCCCCTGACCGCCCTGGTCTTCCCAGATGTCGAGGAGATGGTCGTCAACCAGATCCTGGACGTCCTCTCCTACGAGGCCGCCACCGTGCGGCCCGAGGGGGACGCCTTCACGGAGTCGCTCCCCTTCGTCCAGGTCGCCCGTATCGGCGGTACCCGGGTCACGGCGACCCTGGAGGGCCGCCGACTGCACGACGACGCGCGCATCTCGCTCGACGTGTACGCCGCCTCCCGCGTGGAGGCCACCGACGCGATGGCGCAGGTCCGGGCCGCCGTCGAGCAGATGCAGGGCACCTCCCGGAACAGCGGCTACGTGCTGCGCACCTGGGAGGAGATCGGGCCGGCTGTCCGGCCTGAGGAGCCCAACTCGAACGTCACGCGCATCGGCTACACGGCCGGGCTGCGCGTTCGACCTGCCTGACCCGCGATCCGCCTGGGCCTCTCCAGGCTCCATTCCAAGCCCGTCCGGAGGGGCCGTCATGCCCGTCTTCGTACCGGCGTCAACTCCACCAGGAGGATCAATGGCTGACGACACTCAGGTGAGGGTCGGCGTCAAGGGCACGTTCGTCGTAGCTCCCGTCGGCACCACCGCCCCCACCGACCCGTACTCCGCCTGGGGTGCTGGTTGGGTCGACCTCGGGTACGTGACCGAGGATGGTCTGACCGAGTCCCTCAACGAGAACATCCAGGACTTCAAGGCGTGGGGGTACAACAGCCCGGTCCGGAAGCAGGTGACCGAGCGTGCGACGACGTTCAAGATCACCTTCATGGAGACCAGCTACCTCACGCTGGCTCTGTACTACGGCGTGGACGCGGCGGACATGACCTCGTCGGGCACCGGCTCCACCCAGTTCCTCGCATTCGAGGAGCCGCAGTCGAACGAGCCGATGTACTACGCGCTCGGCATGGACGTCATCGACAACGACAAGCCCGCCCGGATCATCGTCGCCCGTGCCGAGGTCACCGCGAAGGGCGACCGGACGTACAAGTCCGACACGAACCAGGCGTTCGACCTGACCTTCTCGTCCCTGACCGCCCCGAGCGGCGGCAGCTCGATCACCCGCCAGTACGGCCTGGTCTCCCTGCCGTCCTGACCTGCAGTGGTTCACCGCCTACGCGGTGAATTCCACACCCATAGCCACTGGCCGGAGAGTCCTTCGCGGGTCTGCTCTCCGGCCAGTGCATTGACCCGCGAAGATCCGCGAGAACCGGAGCACGACCATGAGCAAGCCGAACCGCAAGCGCCTCCACCTGGAGACCCTCCGCGCCCAGCGCCTGGAGGCCCAGGGCGTCAAGGAACTGGAAGTCGACTTGGGCGACGAGAAGTTCGTCTTCCCCATGGCCCCCTGGTGGCCGATGACAGTCGTCAAGAAGATCCGCGCCCTGAAGGACGAGGACGCCACCACGATCCTCGCGCTGATCTCGAACCAGGAGCAGGTGGACCGCCTCCTGGAGCTGGGCCTCACCCTGGGTGACTTCCAGGACATCATGGAGGCGATCAACGAGGACGCGGGCGTGGGGCCGGGGGAATCGAGCAGCTCCTCCAACTGATCGAGGAGCACCCCTCCGAGCTACGGGCCGACATCGCCCGCTACTTCCCTGGGCGCTCCCTCAATGAGTTCCACCGCCTACGGGTGACCAAGCGCGGCAGGGTGCGGGGCTCCATGTCGTGGCTGGAGCTGTGGGAGTTCGTCTTGGCACTGCCGAGCGACTCGATGACGCGCTCAACCATGGCCGGTGACCGCACCCTTCGGCGGTGGACTGATCGCGACTATCTGATGGCCGCCCTCATCGAACGTCAGCAGGACGCCATCCAGCTTCTCTTCAACATCCATTCGGAGAAGAAGATCACGGAGCTGTATCCGCCGGTGAATCGACCGGATCTGCGGACTCCCGAGCAGCTCGCCGAGGACGAGGCCCGCAAGGCCCGTCAGGCAGTCGCCAAGCGGCGGTACTTCGAGGCAACGCGCCCCGGGGCTCCCCAGGACACCGAGCACGCCCGGCGCCTTGCTCAGGCCCGGGAAGAGCACCTCCGGCTCATGGCCCAGGCGGCCGAGGAGTCCACAACTGAATAGGGGGCGCGATGTCCACCAACGTCGGATCCGTCGTTGCGTCGATCGTCCCCGACGTCTCGGACTTCGCCTCCCGAGCAGACGCGGCGCTGACCCCCTCGGTCGAGCGGCTGGGCCAGAACCTGGGACGCACCCTGTCCCGGTCAGTCACCCGGTCGCTCGACTTCTCGGGGATCGACAACGCGCTCCGTCGCTCCCTGGACGTCGCCGAGGCGTCCGCCGTCTCCAAGGGCCGCCAGATCGGCAGGCGTTACGGGCAGGCCATGCGAGCCGGCCTGGACTCCGAGCTGCGCGGCCTCCAGGAGACCCTGGACGTCACCGTCCGCCCCGTCATCGACCGGTCCGCCCATCGGGCCGTGATGACCGATCTGGACGTCCTCACGAGGACGCGGACGGTCGTCATCAACGCCGACGTCGACACCCGTGCGGGAGCCGACGATCTGGCCCTCCTGACCCGGCCCCGCTCGGTCACGGTCAACGCCAACGCGGACACCGCAGCGGCAGCGGCTCAGCTCGCTCTGCTGGCCCGGGACCGCAGGGCAACGATCAACGCGAACGTCAACAGTTCCCAGGTTGCGCGGGCTTCCTCCGTGATCTCGCGTATCACGGGCATCGCCTCCTCGGCTGGTGGAGCTGTCGGGGGCCTGGCCTCCAAGGTCGCGCTCCTTGGCTCGGCCGCGCCCCTCGTGGGTTCCCTGGTCAGCGTCGTCGCGGCCATCGCTCCGGCGGCGGCCCTGGCTCTCCCGGCGGTCGCCGCTCTCGGCTCGGCCGTCGGGGCCATCAAGCTCGGCACGTCCGGCCTGAGCGAAGCCTTCAAGGAGACCTTCGACACGGCGTCCTCGGGCGCATCTGGAGCCGCTTCGGCGGCCCGGCAGGTCGAGCAGGCCCAGCGACGTCTGGCAGACGCTCAGCGAGGCGTTGGTGACGCCCAGAGGCAGGCAGCCGAGCAGGTCGCCCAGGCTCAGCAGACTGTTGCCGATGCCCAGCGGGACCTGACCGCCGCTCAGAAGGACGCCCGGCAGGCCCAGCAGGACCTGACCCAGGCGTACGAGGACGGCCGCCGGGCGCTTCAGGACCTCAACCTCCAGCTCGCGGGCTCCAAGCTCGACGAGAAGGAGGCGATCCTCCGGGTCAAGGAGGCCCAGGAGGAGCTGGACAAGGTCCTCGCCAACCCCAAGGCGAGCGAGCTGGACCGCGAGGAGGCCAAGCTCCGTCTCGACCAGGCCAAGCAGGGCCTGAAGGAACAGCAGGTCGAGACCAAGCGGCTCGAAGAGGACACCAAGAAGGCCAATAAGGCCGGTGTCGAGGGCACGGACCAGGTCCGGTCCGCTCGCGAGCGCCTCGCCCAAGCGGACCAGAACGTCGCCGACAAGCGGCGCGCGGTCGCGGATGCAGAATCCGCGGTGGCCAAGGCCCAGGCCGACGGAGCCCGTCAGGTCGCCGACGCCCAGGGTGCGGTGGCCGACGCCTCCCGGTCCCTTGCGGACGCTCAGGCAGCCTCTGCGGCCCAGACGGCCAAGCTCTCGGAGAACTTCTCCAAGCTCAGCCCGAACGCCCAGGGGTTCGTCAACGCGGTCAAGGGCCTGAAGCCCGCCTGGGACGCCATGCAGCTCGGCGTCCAGGACCGTCTGTTCGCAGGGATAGGCGGCCGGCTCACGGACGTGGGCACGCGGGTCATCCCGATCCTCCGGGGTGGCCTGGAGGGCGCGGCAGGCGTCCTGAACCGGATGGGCAAGGGCGCCCTGGACGCGGTGAACAACCTGGCCAAGGCCGGGATGCTCAAGAAGATCCTGGACGGGGCCACCCAGTCGCTCAAGCCGCTGGAGAAAGCCCCGAACCAGATCGTCACGGCCTTCGGCCAGATCGCCGTGGCGGCTCAGCCCGCGTTCCAGAGGGTCACCGAGGGCCTCGGTGGCGCCATCACGAAGGTCACCGACAAGCTCGGAGCGGCCTTCGAGTCCGGCGCCATGGAGAAGGCCATCGACCAGGCGGTCAGCCTGCTCGGCGACCTGATGGACGTCGGCCAGAACGTCTTCTCGATCCTCAGCAACATCTTCATGGCCGGGGCCGACTCCGGCGGCGGGACCATCCAGGTCCTCAAGGAGATCACCGGGGCCATCGCGGAGATCACCTCCAGCCCGGAGGTACAGGGCGGGCTTCAGGCGCTGTTCTCGGTGATGGGGACGCTGACCAAGACGGTGGCTCCCCTGCTCGGGACGGCCCTGAAGTTCGTCGGCCAGATTTTCGAGCAGCTCGGTCCTCCGATCGAGATGATCGTCACGGCTCTGGGCGACGCCCTGAAGCCCGTGATCGACGCCCTCGGCCCGATCCTCGTGGTCGTCGCCCAGGTTCTCGGCCAGGTCCTGGAGGCGGTCGCTCCCCTGATCCCCGTGATCGGGGACCTGATCGCTCTGGCGCTGGAGCCGCTGAAGCCCATAGTCCAGGTGGTCGGGCGGCTGATCGAGGCGATAGCCCCGGTCGTGGTCATCCTGGCCGAAGCGCTGAGCAAGATCCTCACGCCGATCCTGGAGATCGTCGGCGACATCCTGGTGGAGATCGCCGAGACGGCAGCGGCTCAGTTCCTCACGATCTTGGAGCAGTTGCTCCCGGTCATCCCGGAGCTGATCCCGCCACTGGTCAGCGTCGGCAAGTCACTCGGTGACCTGCTGCTCGCCATCGCTCCGCTGCTCCCGCAGCTCCTGTTGCTGGGCACTCAGCTCGTCACGATGCTGCTCCCGGCGATCCTGCCGCTGCTCCCGCCGATCCTCCAGCTCGTCGACCTCCTGGTGAAGTTGGCCGTCTGGGTGATCAAGGAGACGGTCCTCCCGGCCATCCAGGGCCTGATCGACTTCATCAAGGACATGGGGCGCAAGCTCCAGCCCTTCATCGACACGGTCAAGCACGTCACCGAGTGGATCGCCGAGAAGTTCCAGTGGCTCTACGACAAGCTCGTTGGCCACTCGATCATCCCGGACCTGATCAAGAAGATCCGGGACTGGTTCGACACCGGCAAGCGGTGGATCAAGGACATCTGGGACGCTGTCTGGCGCAACACCATCGGCCGCGCCACCGACGCGGCCAAGACGGTGGGCGACAAGGTGGCCGGGTTCGCCCGGGGCATCAGCAACAAGTTCGGCGACGCCAAGAAGTGGGCGAAGCAGAAGTGGGATGACCTGTGGTCCGGGGTCGCCGGGACCACGACCTCCATCTGCAAGACGGTCGAGGGCCGGGTCTCCGACTTCAAGGACGCCATCGTCGGCTTCTTCAAGAAGGCGGTCGAGGGCGTCAAGACGGCCTGGGAGAAGCTGCGGGGCATCGCCAAGGCGCCGGTGAAGTTCCTGGTGGAGACCGTTTTTAATAACGGCCTCCGCAAGGTCTGGAACAACACGGCGGCCAAGCTCCCGGGCATCGGCACGATCAGCGAGATGAAGCTCCCCAAGGGCTTCGCGAGCGGCGGCATCCTGCCGGGCTACACACCTGGCCGCGACGTCCACCGCTTCTACTCGCCGACCGGCGGTCTGCTCGACCTCTCGGGTGGCGAGGCCATCATGCGGCCCGAGGTCACCACAGCTGTCGGCCGAGGGGGCATCAACGCCCTCAATGCTGCGGCTCGTACGGGTGGCGTGCAGGGCGTTCAGGCGCTGCTCAACCAGGGACTCTCTCACCGGGCGTTCTGGGGCGGCGGCATCTGGGACGACCTGACGAACAACCCCGTCACGAACGCGGTGAAGGGCGTCGTCGGCAAGGGCGTCGACCTCTTGGAGAAGGGTGCCGACTGGGCCCGGGGCGGCGTGGCCGAACTGGCCGAGAAGGCGCTCAAGACCCTGCTCGGGGTCAAGTCCCTGACGGTCGACACCAAGAAGCAGGTCTGGTCCAGGTTGGTCGGCAACATCCCGGTGGTGCTGGCTGACAAGATCGTCGACTTCATCCGGGGCAAGGAGGCGGAGGTCGGGGGCGGAGGCTCCTGGATCAAGCCCGTCAACGCGCCCTACGGAACGAAGTTCGGGGCCAAGGGATCCATGTGGTCCTCCGGACGCCACACGGGTCTGGACTTCCCGGCAGCCATCGGCACGGCGATCAAGGCCGTGGCCGCTGGTCGGGTCTCCTCCGTGGGCCGCTCGGGCCCGTACGGCAACCACCTCACTGTGGACCACGGCGGCGGCCTCACGTCGCTGTACGCCCACATGAGCGAGATCGTGGCCAAGCTCAAGGACACGGTCGCGGCCGGATCACTCATCGGCCGTGTGGGAGCGACCGGCAACGTCACCGGCCCGCACCTCCACCTGGAGGCCCGGGTCAACGGCAAGCCGGTGGACCCCATGCCGTACCTCACCGGTGGCGGCAGCTCGCTGAACACGCCCGGATCGGGTGTCCAGCGGTGGGCCGGAGTGGTCCGTCAGGCCCTGGGCCTGGTCGACCAGCCCTCCTCCCTGACTCAGACGACCTTGCGCCGGATGAACCAGGAGAGCGGCGGCAATCCGAGGGCCGTCAACAAGTGGGACAGCAACTGGCGCGCGGGACACCCGAGCGTCGGACTGATGCAGGTCATCGGACCCACGTTCCGGGCCTACGCCGGGCGGTTCAAGAACAAGGGACCGTTCCTGTACGGGACCTCGATCGACCCGCTCGCCAACGTGTACTCGTCGATGCGGTACGCCCTCGCGGCGTACGGGTCGCTCTCCCGGGCGTACAACCGGCCGGGCGGGTACGCCAAGGGCGGCTCCCCCCGCCTGGGCGAGTGGGCCTGGGTCGGCGAGGAGGGCCCGGAGCTGGTCCGCTTCAAGCGGCCGGCTCAGGTCTATCCGCATCAGGAGTCGATGCGGATCTCCCAGCAGATGGCGGGCTCGGCTCAGAGTCTCCCGAGCCCTGCGGCCCGTGACGAGCGGGTCCGGGATCTCCACCTGCACACCACCACGACGGAGAAGCCGACCAAGCAGGCGTTCCTGGATGCCGTGCGCGACTACAACGCGCTCTACGGCGCCCAGATCGCCATGTGATCAGGACCCGGAGGGGCATACATGCCGATCTTCGTACGCCCCTCCGGGAACCTCCCGGGCGGCATCAACCCGCCACCGATCGACCCGCTGGAGGTGCCCAGCCTGTCCTGGACGGACGCCCAGGGACGCACGACGTTCCTGTCCGACTGGGAGAACGGCTGGCTCCTCCAGCCGGGCATCCGGGGCCTGGATCTGCCCGGGTACGACTTCTATACGGACGCCTCACCGCAGATCGACGGCAACGCTCTGCGGGGGCTCCGGGCACAGGCCCGGGAGGTCTTCCTCCCGGTCGCCTTCTTCGACACCAGCCGCGCGGGCTTCATGACCCGCAAGCGGTCCTTCTACGGCACGCTCAACCCCCGCCTGGGGCTGGGCACTCTGACCCTGACCGAGGCGGACGGATCGTTCCGCACGATCGAGGCGTACTACGTCTCGGGGGCCGAGGGCTCCACCGGCGAGAACGAAGCGGGCCTCCACTGGCAAGTCGTGGGGCTGACGTTCTCGTGCCCCAGCCCGTACTGGCTCGGGGAGTCGGTGCACCAGGAGTTCGGCGCGGGGGCGAGCGGGGACTTCTTCCCGGTGCTGCCCCTGGTGGTTCGGGACTCCCAGGTCCTCGGGGACACCGTGATCAACAACCCCGGGGATGCCAGGAGCTTCCCGGTCTTCACGATCCACGGACCCATGACGTCGGCGGTCATCTCGAACGTCACGACGGGCCTGAGCTTCTCTGTGACGGCCTCTCTCAGCTCCTCCGACGTCCTGGTCATCGACACCCGCGAACGCGTCCAGACGGCCGTCCTGAACGGCTCAACGAACTGGTGGCCCAACCTCGCTACGGACTCGGACCTGTGGGGCCTGGAGCCCGGAGAGAACGAAGTCTCCCTGGCCCTCGTCGGTACCGACGACGACACGGTGGTCCAGCTCGACTACCAGCCCCGCTTCCTGACCGCGTAGGGGGTGGCGATGGCCTTCGAGCAGCCGGACATCACCGTCCAAGTCCGCGACGACAACCTGGACATCATCGGGGTGGTCGACGACTTCACCTCCCTCACGGTGACGCCGCGCTTCAACGCGGTGGGGGCCTTCGTCCTGAGCATCTCCGCCGACTCTCCGAAGGCTCCCCTGCTCGTCCCGGGCAACGGCCTGGTGATCCGTAGAGGGTCGACGGTCCTGATGTCGGGCCCGATCCGGGAGCCGAACTGGGACTCCGGCGACGGCGGCAAGGGCACGCTCACGATCAACGGGGTCGACGACATGACCCTCCTGGCCGGTACGACGTGCTGGCCCAACCCAGCGTCCGCAGCGGGCTCTCAGACGGATCCGGTCTACAAGATCTCTGGGGTCGTGGCCGAGACGGCCATGCGGACCCTGGTGAACCTGAACATCGGGCCCGGCGCCCACTCGGCCCGGAAGATCTCGTACCTGACGCTGGCCACAGACGGCGGCCACGGGGCGGCCGTCACCAAGCAGGTCAACCAGTTCGACAACCTCCTGACGACCCTCCAGGACATCGCCAATACGGCGGGGCTGGGCTTCCGGATCGTCCAGGTCAGCGGCAACCTCCAGTTCCAGGTCTACGAGCCGGCCGACCTGACGGACACCGCGAAGTTCTCCTTCAAGCTCGGCAATCTCACGGACGCCTCGTACTCGGTGACCGCCCCGACCTGCACCAAGGCCGTCGTCGTGGTCGGCGGCGAGTCGAGCGCCCGCGTTGTGACCGTGGTGACCCAGGCGGACCCCAACTTCCCGGGCCCGTGGATCGAGCAGTTCGTGGACAAGACCGATGTCGACTCCACGGCCGTGGATGCGGCGAGCCAGGTAACCCAGGCCGCCCAGGAGGCACTGACCTCCGGGGCCGCTCAGTACAACCTGACGATGACCCCCATCGACACGCCGCTCCTCCAGTTCGGCAGGGACTACACGGTGGGCGACAAGGTCACATGCCAGGTGAACTACGACTTCCTCACCGAGGTGGTCCGCGAGGTCACGATCACCTTCGACTCGCAGGGCGGATACGTCGCCAAGGCCACCGTCGGCACGCCGGACGCCACGGACAACAGGAACCCCTTCGCGCGGCAGTTCGCGTACGTCCGATGGATCTTCACCCGGCTCAGGCGCGTCGAGACGCGCAGGCAGTCCTAGCGCAGAGAGGCCGACATGACCCAGAGCAGCTTTCCGTTCGGCTCCTCGCCCATCAGCACGGAGGACCAGTGGTCCAGCTACATGCGGATAGCCCAGGTGGACGGCGTCTTCGCGACGAGCGAGACCGGTACGGACCTGAAGATCACCGCCTCGAACGCGTCCACCGTCTCGCTCGCGGCGGGTGAGGCGTGGATACAGGGCACGTATTACAAGAACGACGCAGCCCTGAACGTCAGCGTCCCCACCAACTCCGGTGGCGGCTCGGCCCGGAACGACCTGATCGTCCTGCGGCGCGACCCCTCGGCGGACTCCACGACGGTGCAGTACAAGACGGGCGGCACGAGCTTCCCGTCCCTGACGCAGACCCTCAACGGCACGTGGGAGATCCCCATCGCGCGGGTCACGGTGGCCGCTGGAGCGTCTGTCGTGCCCCCGGCGGGAGTCACGGACGTCCGCTGGTTCGTAGGCCGTCCTGCGGTCTTCGGGAGCGCCGCGTATCGCCGTCCGCCGGTGCGGGGGCAGCTCCACATCGACAGTGGCACGACCGTCTACCTCGGTGACGGGACGAACTGGAACTTCCTCGGCGTCGCCGAGGCTCCCGCCGCGAGGACCTACACGCCGGTGTGGGACGCGGGCGGCACGGTCATCAATTGGGGCTCCGGGTCCACGAACATCGGCCGGTACAAGCGGCTCGCGGGCAACGTCTACTGGGTCAAGATCCAGCTCCAGCCGACGGGGAACCCTGCCGGGATCGACTCTCCTCTCCGCGTGACGCTGCCCTTCAACGTGCAGGGCTCCACGCGCGAGCTGTTCAACGTGTCCTTCACCCAGGACTCCGGCAACGACAGCGGACTGTCCTTCGTCGGTACCGGCATCACGTACCCGACCGAGGCGCCCAACAAGATCACCCGCATCCGGGTCCCGATGTCCAGCACGGCCAGCGGCACGCCGTCATACGGCCAGGTCAACAGCGCGAACATCGAGAACAACAGCCCGTTCAACATCCGCAGCGGCGACATCCTCACCATCACCGGCGTGATCGAAGCGGCCTGACCCCACACTCAGAACGAAGGAGGGGCCATGGCCCGTCACCTCTTCGGCCTCTCCCCGGCGGACGTCACCCTGTCGCAGTCGGGTACGTCGCTGGTCCTGGAGCCGGGCTCGGTCGGTACGGCCTGGGACGCCCTCACCGGCGGAACCCAGATCACCGACCTGACCGACCTGTCCGGGACCCCGATCACCGAGGTCACCTCAGACACGTACTCGATCATCGGGTTCTACGGGCCCGACGGAGTGACGTCGCTGTACCTGGACTTCGGCTTCGACGGTGGCCGCACTCTCATGCAGGCCAACGACCTCGGGGCCTCGATCACGGACCTCCAGGCCAACAAGGTCGACGTCTCGGGCGACACCGTCACCGGTCTGCTCGCCATGAACGGCGGGGCGACGGCATCGGTCCTGGACGTCTCCGGCCGGCTCACCACTTACGGGTTCCTCACCCCGGCGCTCGCGCCCAAGGGCCGTCCGATCCCCCGGCGGTACGCCTCCTACGCGGAGAGCTTCCAGACGGGGCATGGCTACAGCGCGACCGGCACGGGCGTGACCTCGAACCTCAACGACACCACGAACTTCGTCGTGGGGACCCAGAGCGCCCAGATCACCACCGGCGGGACCGGAGCCCAGTCGAACATCCGGAAGACCAGCATCGGCACCACGCTGGACCTCACCGGCAAGGCGATCCGCCTGACCTTCCGCGTCGCGGACGTCACCAAGCTGAGCCAGCTCGTCTTCTACCTGGGCTCGTCGGGCTTCGGGAGCTACTTCAACTGGCAGTTCCACGGCCACTCCGCCGTGAACCCGAACCTCGTCCAGTCCGGCGAGTGGGTCACGATCACCCTGCACTGGGCGGACGTCTCCGTGGCCTCGGGGTCCTACTCGATCAGCTCCGGCGGCGTGCCGAGCACCAAGAGCGGCTTCACGGACGTCCAGTTCACGGCGTACGACAACTCGACCGGCGCGGTCACGGTGAATCTCCAGTCGATCGAGGTGGTCCCGGACGGCTCCGAGACCTTCCCCACCGGCGTCGTCTCGATCACCTTCGACGACTCGTACGTGGAGCAGTACTCCCTGGCCAGGCCGAAGATGGACGCCCTGGGCTTCCGGGGAACCGCGTACACGATCGCCCAGGCCATCGGGTCGAACAACTCCGTGTACATGGACCTCGGCCAGCTCCGCTCGTTGCAGAACTTCAGCGGATGGGAGATCGCCGGGCACGCGTACTCCACGACGAACCACGGCATGACCAACGGGTTCGCCGACCTCGCCTCGGCACAGGTCAACGAGGACTTCACCCGGCTCAAGCTGTGGCTCGGGTCGAACGGCTTCCACTCGGACAACTACGCGTATCCGAAGGGCCACTTCGACAACACCACGGACGGCGTCCCGGTGGACCAGATCGCCGCGCAGTACTGGAAGACCTCTCGGACGATCATCAGCGAGACCAAGGAGATCTACCCTCCCGCCATGCCCCAGCGCGTCCGGGCCAAGACGGGGATCTCCTCGGCCGGAACCACGGTGGCGAGCGTGACGGCCGCCGGAGGAATGCTGGACCGCTGTGCCGCCTCCGGTGACTGGCTGATCATCTGCCTCCACAAGCTCACCACCGGCACGGTCACGGCCTCCGACCAGATCTCTCAGACCGACTTCAACACGCTAATGGATGCCATCGCATCGCGGGGCATTCCGGTGCGCCCGATCAACGAAGTCATCAGCTACTACACCTGATCGGAGGCTGCGATGCTGCACGACATTGACCTCGTGTACATGGGCGGAAAGCTCACCACCGGCAAGGACATCGTCCTCACAGGCTCCAGCGCCACTCTGACGCTCGGGGTGGACGTGAACCTGTACCGCTCGGCTGCCGACATCCTGAAGACGGACGACGACTTCACTGCTCGGAGCTTCAACACCAACTCCACGGTTCGGTCGGCCTTCTTCAAGACCACGGCCACCGTCAACGGCACGCACACCGTGACCGCGTACCAGGCGGCCACGTCCGGGGACAACTCCGTCGCGGGGAACTTCACCTCGGACAACGTCGACGCGTCGTGCGTCTACGTCGCCGGGCCCAACAAGCAGCGTGCGACCCTGAAAATCGGGCACACCGGTGCCGCCGACGGAACCGACTCGGTGGCCAGCGCCATTGGCATTGAGCTGAACACGACCGGGACTGCCTGCCAGGGCATTACCGTCACCGCGCCGGACGGACCGACCACGGGCAACCTGCTGCTCCTGCGGAACAACTCCGTGGACGACTTTGTCGTCAAGGGCACGGGCCGGGTTGGGATAGGCGTCGCTCAGGGGGCCACCCCTGGCGGGCGGGTCCAGATCGCCCAGCGGGACGACTCGACCATCGGCCTGTTCATGGTGGCCAACTCCGCCAGCGCCAACCACCTGGCGGAGTTCCGCGACAGCTCCAACACCGCCAAGCTCCGCATTCTGAAAACCGGCGCGCCGGCTGCCGTGAACGCTCAGTTCGGCACGGCCACCGCGGAGTCATACGGCGGAGGTGACGGAGTCGTGGGCATCCGGAACGCCACCATCGTGCCGACCACGAACCCGATCAGCGGTGGCGTGCTGTACGTCGAGGCCGGGGCCCTGAAGTACAAGGGCTCGTCTGGCACCGTCACCACCCTCGCCCCGGCCTGATCCGGGCTGAACCACACCTCATGGAGCACGTCATGCAGATGACCCCCGAGCAACTCGTCGAGGAGTACCGGGACACCGTCCTGGAGCTGCACCTCACCCGGCGCCGCTTGGCCGTCGTGGAGGCCGAGAACGCCGCCCTTTGGGCCCAGCTCGGCCCCGAGGAGGAGCGCCACAGCCACCCTCACGACGAGGACGGCGGGCACAGGCACGGCTCCTGACCAAGCCCTCGGCCCCAGGGAGTTCCCGGGCTGGGCCGAAAATCCGGCCATGCGACAGCCGGCGCCGTTTATGGTCTTGCACATGGCCAAGGTCTGCGTCTTCTGCGGAGGTACTCCGCTGACTAAGGAGCACGTCCTACCTCGCTGGCTCAAGGTCGCGCTCGACCCGACAGTCCGGCGACACCGGTACGTCCGGTTGAACGTGGACACGGTTCGGCACCACGAGGCTCCGCCGTTGAACGAGCAGGTAAAGGTGGTCTGCTCGGAGTGCAACAGCGGCTGGATGAACCAGTTGGAGGAGAACGTCAGGCGCTTCCTTCCTGACCTGATCCGCGGAAACGCGTGCACCATCGACGCCGAAGCCCAGCGAGCGCTTGCGGCATGGTCGCTGAAGACCATGCTCATGTTTCAGCACACGCACCCTGCCGACGTGCGAGGCGTAATTCCAGCAGGTGACTTCACTTCCTTCCACGAGACGCGTGAGCCCACGAGATCGATGCTCGGGCGTCTTGGCTTCATGAACCACCCGCCTGACGAGTCTGTTCCTCTTGTGGACACCCTGTGTCAGGGCTATAGCGCCGACGGAATCCGCCGTACCGCATGGATCACCACCCTCAAGATCGGCTGCATGATCGTGCAGATCCTTCGAGCCTCTGATGTCGCTGAGGGTAAAAGGTTGGCTCCGTTCGAGTCCTTGCCCTCGTTGCGCCCGATCTGGCCCCCAGATGAACCCATTGAGTGGCCTCTTCCGGCAGGGATCCCGTATGAGCTGATGCCCGCCTTGGCACACCCGGATGACCTTGATCTGACGATCATGCCTGCATAGGACAGAATCCGGTCGCCCCTGTAGTACAGGGGGGGCTAATGTCCCAGTCATGACCGATGCGCTCTCTTCCGAGAGCTTCTATCAGGGCGCCAAGAAGGCCGCCCACAAGGCCATGGACGACCATGGCCGCCCGGAGTACGACGAGTTCGCGCTCCACGCCGGTGTCTCGGTCGAGAAGCTCGCCAAGGCGGCCCTCGCCGCGAAGAACCCGGTCTACGTCGCGGAGATCCGCAACAACAGCGCGGACATGGTGATGCACCTCGGCGGACACGTCCAGTTGAACGAGGAGAAGGTCCGCACCGTCGGGGCAATGGAAGCCATCAAGCGACTCCGGAAGATCGGCGTACTCAAGCCCGATACCGATCTCGACCTACTGATCGAGATGCGCAACGGCGCAGCCCATGCCGCCCCGGACAGCACCCTGGCCAAAGGGATGATTTCTCCCCTCGCCCGTACGATCGAGACGTTGCTTGACGATCTCGGCAAGCCACTGATCGACTTCTGGGAGCGGTGGACGGAGGCCGTCGAGGCCGCCGTGAACGAGCAGGAGGACCAGGTCTTCCGAGACGTACAGCTCCGGATCATCCAGGCTCGGCATGCGTTCGCGGATCGGTTCGAGAACCTTCCGCCGGGAGCCAAGGAGCGGGCACTGACTATGCCTCAGTCTCACGTGGTCGATTCGGCGGAATTCCAGATGGGCGTTCCCGTCCTCAAGACCTCAGGTGGTGAATGCCCCGCTTGCGGCGCCCGGGCGGTCCTCATATTTACGCCAACCCATACCACCTCCACACACGCGCACTACAGTCCGAACGGTTTCGACTGCTCCCTGTGCACCTTCAAGGTATGGGGTCAGGATGAGATGGTCGCGCTACGGAGAGCGGACCCGCCACGCACGGCAGTCCCGGTGCTCTTCTCTCACCCTCGCGAGCTCACCCCGGCCGAAGCCTTACGTCAAACGGCTTGGCTGTAGTCCCCCACAGAAAGCCCCGGCCAGCGAGCCGGGGCTTTCGCATGTCCAGAACCGCGCCGGGTTCTCCTGCGCACACCCCGCAAGGAGGTCCCCTTGTTGATCCCTGACCTGGTCTGGGTCATGGCCGTAGCCGAGGACACGGGCGGAAGTCCCGATATCGGCAAGATCCTCAACCAGTTCGGCCAGTACGGCATCGTCGGTCTGGTCGTCATCCTGCTGATCGTCGGCGTCATCGTGCCGAAGTACGTCATGAACAACCTCATGGCCGAGAAGGACAGTTGGCGCCAGGCGTTCGAGAAGGAGCGCGACGCTCACCAGCTCACGCGCGAGCAGCTCGCCAAGGCCGAGGAGCGCGGAGACGTCGCGATCGAGCAGGGCAAGACGCTGACCCGGCTCCTCGAAGAACTCGGACACCACCCCGAACTTCCCAGGAGCGCCTGAGATGTGGCCCTTCACTCGCCAGCCGCAGGTGTCTCCCGAGGCGGAGACCGCGAAGAGGGCCGCCGAGAAGTCCCTCCAGGAAGCTCAGGCACACCAGCCCGTGGCCGAGGCCAAGCTCACCGAGAGCAACCGGGTGAAGGAGCAGATCAGAGCCCACAACAGGGCCAACGCCTACAGCGACTGGATCGAGGGCATCGTCCTCGGCCGGCTCAGCGGAAGCTGAAGGAGGCCCTGTGCTCTACACCCTGACCTTGTACGTCCTCCTCGGCGTCGGCCTGGCCGCCTCGGTCGGGTTCCTAGTCCTTCACCGTCCCCGGCACCCCTTCAGGATCACCGAGGTCAACGCCTCCGGGTGGGTCATCATCATCGGCTTGATCTACGCCCGGTCGCTCCTGCTCCTGGGAATCCGCGGTGGTGCCTCCTCCCCCGGGCCGTGGTGGGACGCCGTCCTGTCTCTCGGCCTCCTGGCGGCGACGACCGCCCTTCTCCTGGTCCGGTTCTTCTCTTACCTCCGGTACCTCCGGGCCCACCCCGAGGGCCCGTCCACGGCCCCCTGAGCCGCTCCCCCCTGACGCCCCTCCGGGTAACGCGTAACGGCACCGGAGGGGCTTCTTCATGCCCGTACACCCCTGGAGAGCCCTGTGTCCGACCTCTGGCTTCCCGGTGCCGAGAGACTCTCGATCGGCAACACCGCACCCACGGACGGCGGCCCCGCGAAGGCCATCGCCCACATCACCTGGGACCGCAACGCCTCCGAGGCCAAGCCCCAGGACCTCGTCCCGTACGCCAACCTGCGCTCGTACTTCTCCGGCGGCGGGAAGGGCGTGGCGCCCCACATCCTCTGGGACCCCTTCACCGGCAGGATGGTCCAGTTCTTCCCGGCGGACTCCCGCTCCCTGTGCCTGCGGGACCTCTCGGGCGGCACGCGGACCAACCGGGCCGGCTCGGTGGTCCTCCAGATCGAGGCGCTCTTCTTCCCGTACTGCCGCGTGGGCGGCAAGACGTACGAGTCCCTGGTGGACACGCCCCTGAAGGGGTGGGACGAGCTGAACGCCTGGGTGGCCTCCTGGGGCGTCGCGAACTCCTGGCCGATGGGGAAGCCCAGCGGCTTCGTCTCGAAGCGGGACGAGCGCATCTGGCGCATGCGGAGCGGCTGGTACGCCCACGCACAGGTCCCCGAGAACGACCACACGGACCCCGGCACCTGGCCGGACTTCATCGTCAAGACGGAGAAACCTGCATTCGAGCCTTTCCCGGGCACGGCCTTCTTCATGAACGGCTCGAAGCCCGCGCTGGGGAAGTCCTCGCCCATCTTCACCGCCATGGGCAAGCGCCTGGTGGCCGAGGGCTGCGGCCTGTACAAGGAGGGGCCCGGCCCGAAGCTCGGCCAGGCCGACGTCGACTCGTACGAGAAGTTCCAGCGGAAGCTGGGGTACACCGATTCGGCCGCGAAGTGGCCGCCGGGGCCCATCTCGTGGGCGAGGCTCAAGGTCCCGAAGGCGTAGAATCAGGAACGTCTCTCGTGTCTCTGGCGGGACACCCTGACGCTGTCGCAGAGCCCCCGATCTCCCTCGTGGAGATCGGGGGCTCTTTTTGCGTTATCGGCCCAGCTCAGCTCGGAGTTTCAGAACTGCCGTCCATACGACACCGATGATGCCGAGCAGGAACATCCCGAAGCCGGTGTTGCCGAGAACCACAGCCAGGGTGCTCGGCTCGACAAGGCACCCGTCCGGGGCGCGCATGCCGCCGCTGCTGCCCGGGTTGCGTTCGCAATACACCGCCTCGGAGTTGATCTGAAACAGGATGAAGCCCAGCACACCCGCTACTGCCGAGGACAGAAACGCAACCGCTCTGGTGCTCATGAATCTCTTTCGCCTCCGGCCAACGGCAACTCCGCCAGCATGACGGCGTACACCGGGGAGTCCGGGAAGGGCTGACGCTGCCCGACCTTCCGGAAGCCCCAGGACTCGTACATCTCCTGCACGCGCGGGTGTTCGGTGTCGACGAGCAGGACCACCAGGTCCTCGTCCCTCGCATCCAGCAGGGCTCGGCTGACCAGCTCGGCCGTCCCGGTCTTGCGCCACTTCGTACGGACGGCCAGCTCGGAGTAGGAGAACGTCCGGCTCTTCTCCGGGGCGGGCTTCACGTGCTCGCGCCACCATTCGCGGTAGGCAGTCGACGGGGCGCCGTAGGCGAAGGCGACCGCCTCCTCTCCGTCGAAGGCGATCACACAATCGAAGTCCGGGTTACCGCCCCAGTGGTCGACGAACCAGGGGAAGCGCTGGTTGAACTCGTCATCCATGGCATCCGCGTAGGCGTCCGCGTGCACGTCGATCAGGGCCTGACGGATCTGCGCCAGGTCCTTGTTGCTGAAGCGGCGGACGTCCAGGTCGGCGGCGTTCAACCTCGGCTCCATTCGGCTCGGTAGCGGTCTCCCCACTCTCGGGCGACCCCGGCGTCCGGCGCAAGCGTGATCAAGTCACGGTAGAAGTCGCCGAGCAGGGAGCGCATCCGGCCCGGCATGGGTGTGCCCGCCATCAGCGCGAAGGAGGTCGACGCCGTGGCGCACGCCTGGTCGATGTCCCGCTGGTGGAGCTGAGCCAGGGCGAGCCGCGTGGTGGCCAGGGCCCGGTTCCTGCGGAACTGCTTGGGGATCGCGCCCAGGGCCTTGTGGGAGGCCGCCTCGGCCTCTGCCGCATCCCCGATCCGGTCCCGGACGATGGCCGTCATGGCCGTCAGCTCAGCCGGGCCGTAGAAGGCCATCCAGCTCGGGCGGGGCTGGTCCCGGTCCGCCTTGTCCAGGGCTTCCCCGGCGTACCCCAGGGACCGCAGGGCGGCCTGTCGGTCGCCGAAGTTCGAGTGGCCGATGGCCGTACGGGCGTGCGCCAGGGAGGCGAACAGCGGGTCCCGCTTCGTGATCGAGGTGGCCTGGGCGGCCATGCCCGAGTCGACGGCTTCCGTGTGCTCCCCGCGCTGGTGGGCCAGCATCGCGTAGGAGTTCCAGACCCTCATCTCCGCCACGGGGTCCTGGGCCATCCCTGCCAGGTACAGCGCTCGTCCCAGGAGACCCTGGGCCCGGTCGGCCTGCCGGGCGTCCAGAGCGCTCCAGGCGGCCGTGGCGGTGTAGTCGGCGGCGATCGAGAACAGCCGGAGCCGGATGCGCTGGGTGGCGCCCTTCTTGACCTTGTCGAGTGCCTCGGCCGCTCCGGCGAGGGCAGAGCGCTCCAGGCCCTCGTGGCCTCCCCTGGTGTCGTCCAGCTCCATCAGGGCGTCCAGGCCCGAGCGGAGCCGGAGGACGTCGGAGGTGCCGACCTGCGAGGGCGCTCCGACGAACGGCACCGCAGCGGCGGCGGTTCCGGTGGTGGCGGCGAGGAAGTTCCTACGGTCCACGGGGGGCTCCGCTTCGGGGGTGGGGCGTCGTCTTCCGGCCGGAGGGCTGAATCCCAGCTCTTCGGCCGTACATCCGAATACTGCCTCTAACGCCTCGCGCTGCTTGGGGTGTGGCCACTGGGTTTTTCCGGTCAGCCAGTTGCGGATCGTCCGGTCGCTGACCGTTCCCTCGTGCCCGGAGCGGAGCAGCCGGGTGTTCACCGCGTCGGCCAACTCCACCTGGGTTAAGCCGCGCTCCTGCATCGCGCTGTTGAGGCTCTCGTTCCCCTCCACGTACCCACCGTAGGAGGTGATCCCTCGCCAGTGAGGGTCTATGGCCGAGAAATTTCCGGTTGGGCCGGACGCACGCCGGGCCCATTTTTCCTGCCGCTCGGGGACCGATGGCCGTTCACTCAGGTAAGGCCACTCACACCCGCACCCCCCGAGGTCCTGATGACTGTGACCGCAACGCCACGCCCCACGGGGCACCCCGGATACTCACAGACCGTTGATCGCGTGCCGGAGAGCGCGGGTGTGGCGCGCAGACTGGTCCGTACGGCCCTGTCGGCCTGGCACCAGGACGATCTGATCGACGACGCCCTGAACGTCATCACCGAGCTGGTCTCCAACGCCGTCGACCACGCCCGTCTCCCCTCGATCCGCATCATCGTCGCGCGCCCCTCCAACGGCTGGATCCGGCTCGGGGTCGTCGACCGCTCCCGGGACATGCCGGAGCTGCGGACCAACTCCAACGGGGACCAGATCCGGGGACGTGGCCTCGTCCTGGTCGACGCCCTCTCGGACCGCTGGGGCACGGACCTCCACCGCTGGGGCAAGACCGTCTGGGCCGAGCTGAAGGTCGAGGTCGAGCGGTGAAGGACGGCAAGGCGTGGGTCGGCGACGAGGTCCACGACGAGGACGCGGGCCGGACTGGGATGGTCACGGACGTCTCGGGCGGCGTCTACTTCGTGCGGCCTCTCACGGGCGGGGGACCTGAGTGGACCCAGAACAACCCCGACCGGCTGACGGTGACCGCGCCCCTGGACACCGGCCGGCTCAGGTGACCGAGCTTCCCGAGCACGTCCCCACAGACCGTCTCGGCGTCCTCATAGCGGCGTACGAGTACGAGTTGGGGCCCTGCTTCCGCTGCTCCCGCAAGGGGGTCCAGGTGACCCGCTTCGGCGAGATCACGAGCGACGAGGGCGAGACCCCTCTGTACGCATGCCGGGAGTGCGTACAGGAACTGCTGACCATGCACGAGCGCGCGATGGAGCGGATGGACACCCGGCCCCGGATAGTCCAGCTCCAGCGCAACAGAGCCCCTCGCGGAGTAGAGGCCGACTGATCGCAGATGGCTCCCCCCTACCCGCGAGGAGAGAGGCCCCGGCTGTCTGCGACGGCTGGGGCCTCTCGGTGTCACTCCTCGCCCTCGAACACGAAATCCTCGTCGGTGATGTCCTCGATCTCGTCGTCCACCAGATCGGGCCGTCGGAACTGCACATCCCGCTCGCGCGTCCAGCGGTAGGACCAATCGATTTCGCTGGTGATGCCCTTGATGCTGTCGGGCGGCAGTACCTTCTTAGCCTCGCGAACTGCCGCTTCCACGGCTGCCTCGTAGGCCGCTCGGGCTCGCTGATAGTGAACGGTCGATCCCTCGGTCTGAAGATCGAAGTCGATAGTGATCGTCAGATGCTTCGGTGCAGGCTCTTTGGCCACCGGTCCCCCTCACCTCGTGTCGAATGGTCAGTATCACCGGCCCCCCGCCGCACGCCTGCCGAATACAGAGAAAACCCTCAAGTAGATGTTCTCCAAGGAAAGTGTGGTGGGCGACCTTCACCACATCCACGGCGCCCAGTGCCGCGGCGTCCGGGGACCGCGCGAGTTCCCGCTGGCCCGGTGGCTCCAGGTCGCCCAGGAGCAGCAGGGTCAGCCCCGCGGAGCGGACGAGCATGGTCACACTCGCGTCGTTCGGCCCGTCGGGCGTGGGGGCGTCGCCCGGTGGCCACAGCACCCGCCAGGTGAGGTTTCCCGTGCGCCGCTCCTCCCCGGCCACGGCCCGCGTCAGCGGGATCCGTCGGGCCGCGGCCTCCTCGCGGACGAACGCGGCCTGTTCCGCGGGCTCCTCGAACCCGGTGGCCGCGATCGCCCCCACCGCGCGCCCTCGCAGCACTCCCGGCAGCCCCATGACGTGGTCGGCGTGGAAGTGGGTGAGGACCACGAGCGGGATCTCGGTGATGCCGAGTGCCGTGAGGCAGCGGTCGGCCAGCACCGGATCGGGGCCGGCGTCCACGACCACTCCTGCTCCCTCGCCCGCCGCGAGGACGGTCGTGTCCCCTTGACCCACGTCGCACATCACCAGGCGCCAGCCCGGCGGCGGCCACCCGGTGATCACTCTGGTCAGAGGCGGTGGCTGCACCACGACCAGCAGAAACGCGAGCAGGCAGGCTCCCGTCAGGTACGGATGGCTGACGATCCGCCGTCCGACGAGGACGACGACCACGGTGACCAGGACGAGGAGCAGCGCACCCGCCCAGCTGCCCGGCCAGTCCACTCCCGCGCCGGGCAGCGACGCCCCGGTGCGGGCGATGTCCGCGATCCAGCTCGCGGGCCAACTCGCACACCAGGCAAGGCGTTCGGCGACCGGCATCGCCACCGGGGCCGTCGCCAGCGTGGCGAACCCCAGCACCGTGGCCGGGGCCACCGCGAACTCCGCCAGCAGATTGCACGGCACCGCCACCAGGCTCACCTTGGCCGACAGCACGGCGACGACCGGTGCGCACACCGCCTGTGCGGCGCCCGCCGCGGCCAGCGCTTCGGCCGGGCGCGGTGGCACCCGGCGCCTCTGGAGCGCGGCGCTCCAGCGCGGGGCGAGGGTGAGCAGTGCTCCGGTGGCCAGGACGGAGAGCAGGAAGCCGTAGCTGCGGGCCAGCCACGGGTCGTACAGCACCAGCAGCAGGACCGCCGTCGCCAGCGCGGGGACGAGGGATCTGCGGCGTCCCGTCGCGATGGCCAGCAGCGCGATGGAGCCGCAGGCGGCGGCCCGCACCACGCTGGGTTCGGGTCGGCACACGATCACGAATCCCAGCGTCAGCGCGCCACCCGCCAGCGCGGTGACCCGCAGCGGGATCCCGAGCCGGGGCGCGAGTCCGCGGCGCTCGGCCCGCTGTGCCAGCCCGGGCGGCCCGATGAACAGGGCCAGGAGGATCGTGAAGTTGGCCCCGCTGACGGCCAGGAGGTGGGTGAGGTCGGTCGCCCTGAACGCCTCGTCCAGCTCGGCCGGGACCCGCGAGGTGTCCCCGACGACGAAGCCCGGAAGCAGCGCCCGCGCGTCGGGGTCGAGTCCGTCGGTCGCCTCCCGCAGCCCGGCGCGCAGCCGCCCCGCGAGCCGCTGCACCGCGCTCGCCTCCTCCGCCACCGTCGGCGCCCCGCCGCCCCGCACCCGCAGCACGGCGGCCACCCGGTCGCCCCCGACCATCGCGGGGGCGGTCCGCGCCGCCACTCGCACACGTGTGGACGGCAGCAGCGACAGCCATGCCGCCCGGTCGGACCGGTCGTCCACGTCGACCATGACCAGCACCGGCGTCCGCGTCCGTACGACGGTCCCGTCCGGGCTGCGCACCCGCCGTACCTCGGCCTGGAGGAGCACGGCGGCGGGGGCCGCGTGGTTGCCCTGGATGCGGGGACGGGTGAGCCGTGGGTCGGCCGTCAGCTGGATCTCCGCGGTCACCCGGGCGTATCGCTCGGCCAGGGCGGGGACGGGTCCCCGCCTCAGGTCCGCCCCGTGCAGCCCGGCGGAGGCTGCGGCCGCCGCGGCGCACAGCAGCACGGCGGCAAGGGGCACCCTCAGCCCCGACCTCGGCCCCCGCCGCGGCCGAGGGAGCAGCAGGGCCGAGCCCATCACCAGGCAGGTCACGACCGTTCCCGTGACCCAGCCGGACGAAGCGTGCACCATGAGTGCCGCCGTCCCCCACGCGGCCAACGCAGGTGGCACGAGACGCAGATCGATAGGCCCCTCCTGCCGGGGGTGGGCGTCGCCGAGCCGGGTGCCGGAGGCCGCGTGCACCGCGGTCCGGGGCGGAGCGGCACCCGCTTCGACCTCCGCCGTGGCCGCCCTCTCCCCCGTGCTCATGGCTGTACGAGGTCGCGCAGGTCGGCGAAGCGGCGGTCGCCGATGCCGTTCACGTCCCGCAGTTCGTCGACCGAGCGGAAGCCGCCGTGCCGGGTGCGGTGGTCGATGATGTGCTGGGCGAGGACGGGGCCGACGCCGGGCAGGGTGTCCAGTTGGTCGGCGGTGGCGGTGTTGAGGGAGACGGGGGTCGCGGGTGCGGCGCCTCCGGTTCCGGCCGCTCCCGCCCCGGGCGTCACGCCGGGGGCGGCCGGCGGCGCCGGGCGTCCGATCAGGACCTGTTCGCCGTCCACGAGGATGCGGGCGCGGTTGAGCCCGTCGGTGTTCGCTCCCGGTCGGACACCGCCCGCCGCCCGCAGCGCGTCGGCGACGCGGGAGCCGGCCGGCAGCCGTTGGATGCCCGGGCTGCGCACCTTTCCGCCGACGTCCACCACGATCGAGGGCCCGGTCGAGGCGACCGCTCCGGCCGTGTCGCCGGGCGCAGCCGCCGTCCGGCCCTTCACTGGCTCACCGAACGAGGCCGCCGGCCCTCCCGAAGTGCCCGGGGCGCCTGCCCGTACCACCTCGGGCGCGCTCACGGACTGGGTCCGGCCCGCCCAGAAGTGCTGTGCCGCGAACACCGTCGCGACGACCAGCACCACGCTCAGCGCGACCACGCTCTTGCGTTCGGTGGCGCACCGCACCTGCAACCACAACGGCAGTCGTTCCCTCAGGGCGGGCCCCACCCGCTCCCGCCACGCACCGCTCGTCTCGCGCCCGGCTGCACCGGAGGCGACGTCACGACCGGGCACGCTGCTGTCGGCGACAGCGGCCGTGTCGGTGTCAACAGCCCTGTCGGCAACAGAAGCCGCGTCGACGGTCCGGTCTCTGTCGGCAGCAACGGCATGCCTGCCGGTGACAGCAGCAGCCCTGCCGGTGACGGGTGCCGCCCCGCCAGTGACAGCCTCACCGGTGGAGTCACCGAATCCCGTGGTGCGACCGCGCTCGTCGACACCGGCACCGGCACCGACATCCCGCCCCCCACCGGAAGTCCCCGGACCCACCGCCCCCTCCGCGTCGAGCCCTCGAACGGCGGAGCCCGCGCTCCCTCGCCTCGTGCCCTCCGGCGTGCCCGGCGGTCCGTGCCCCGATTTCCTTGGCTGTCCGGCCCTCTCGGGGAACAGTGCCTCCGCGCGCAGGCGGAGCGTCTCCGCCGCTGCGCGGCGGCGGTCGGCCCTGCCCCTGGGCTGTCGAGGGCGGTGGCGGTCGCGGCCGTCGGAGGAGGGGCCGCGGCCCGGGCCGCTGGTGGGTGTCGCGGTGCGTGAACGTGATCGAAGTGCCATGGGAGGAGGATCGGGCAACGTCGCCCACTCGCGATGATCTTGCTCGATTCCGGTGGATTACTCCCCGGTTGTGGACAACTCCGTCACCCGTACGAGCGGTGAACGGCTCGGCGAGCAGGCTCAGCGGGGTGGGACGACCGGCTCAGCGGGGTGAGACGACCGCCGCGAGCAGTCCGGGCCCCGTGTGCGCCCCGATGACCGCCCCGACCTCGCTCACATGCAGGTCGGCCAGTCCGGGCAGCCGGGCCCGCAGCCGTTCCGCGAGTGCAGAGGCTCGTTCGGGCGCGGCGAGGTGGTGGACGGCGATGTCGACCGGCGCGCTCCCCGCCCGCTCGGCGACGATCTCCTCCAGGCGGGCGATCGCCCGGGACGCCGTACGGACCTTCTCCAGCATCTCGATGCGGCCGCCGTCGAGCTGGAGCAGCGGCTTGACGGCCAGCGCGGAGCCGAACAGCGCCTGGGCCGCGCCGATCCGTCCGCCCCGGCGGAGATACTCCAGGGTGTCGACGTAGAAGAAGGCGGAGGTGCCCGCGGCCCGCTTCTCGGCGGCTGTGACGGCCTCGTCCACCGTGCCGCCCGCCTCGGCGGACTCGGCGGCGGCGAGGGCGCAGAACCCCAGGGCCATCGCGACCATCCCGGTGTCCACCACGCGTACGGGCACGGGAGCCTCGCGTGCGGCGAGCACGGCCGCGTCGTAGGTGCCGGAGAACTCGGCGGAGAGGTGCAGGGAGACGATGCCGGTGGCGCCCGACTCCGCGACTCTGCGGTAGGTCTCCGCGAAGAGTTCGGGGCTGGGGCGGGAGGTGGTGACGGACCGTCGCTTCTGCAGTGCCTGGGCCAGGGACCGGGCGGAGATCTCGGTTCCCTCGTCGAGTGCCTGGTCGCCGAGGACCACGGTCAGGGGCACCGCGATGATGCCGTGACGCTCCATCGCCGGCGGCGGCAGGTAGGCCGTGGAATCGGTGACGATCGCGACATGGCGGGACATGAGCTGGAGGTTACCCGTCGAGCGCCGCGGACGGCAGCCCGGCCCCTGTCACCTGCGGCCGTGCGGGGTGGCGCGACCGGCGGGCGGGCCGGGTCAAGTCGTGCTCTCCGGGCGGGGTTTCTTCTGCCACGGGTAGGTCGGCTGCGCGCTCGGCGGGGCGATGGCGGGCGGGGGCGGCCCCTCGGCGCCACGGGATTCACCACCCTGGGACTCACCACCACGGGACACGCCGGACCCGCCGCCGCGCGGATCGGCCGGGCGGGGCCCGGGGGTCTCCTGCCAGGTCTGTCCCGTGGAGGTGGCGGCCTCGGGCCTGGGCGCCTCGGGCCATACCGAGGCGGGTTCCGTCGTCCAGTGCCGCAGTGCTCCCGCCTCGACGTCGATCCGCGCGCTGAGCGTGTCCAGGTCGTCCTCGGCGAACTTGCGGGCCCGGTCGTGCGCGGCCCAGCGCAGGGAGTCGGCGGACTTCACGACCCGCTCCGTGCGCTCGCGCAGCGCGGGCAGCCGCTGGGCCAGTTTGCTCCGGTCCGGCTCGGGCTCCAGGCGCCGGAGTTCGTCGTCCAGCTCCCGGGCGTGCTTGCGGAGCTGCTCGAAGAGGGCCAGGGACTCCTTCAGGGACTCGTCCTCGCCCACCCCCGCCTGCAACGCCTCCTGGGTGGCCCGCATCGACGTGCGCAACTTGAGCCGCAGATCGGCCAGTTGCCCTACCGGGCCGGGCTGGGCGAGGCTTCTGGCGCGCAGGGTGGTGTCCTCGACGGTCCGCTTGGCCTGGGTGATCGTGCGGTCCACGCCGCGCTTGGCCGCGCCGACCGCCTTCACCGTGGCGTACGCGCCCAGCACCACGAGCAGCACGAAGAACAGGGCGACGACTGCGATGACGGCTTCCACGACGCGCTCCTCCTCCGACCGGCGCGGCATGTGATGCGGCGCTCTTCAACGGTAAACGCAACGGGCAGGTCCCGAGTTCCACCGGAACCCGGAACCTGCCCGTAGGGGAGGACCCCGAACCACTTCCCGACAGCGACCGGACGACTACCGCCGGTGGGCGCGCGGGGCGCGCCGGTCGCCGCGCGGAGCACTCCGGCTCACGTGACGATGTTCACCAGCTTCGGCGCCCGCACGATCACCTTGCGGATCGGTGCCCCGGCCAGCGCCGCGACCACCTTGTCGTCGCCCAGGGCCACCTTCTCCAGTTCCTCGTCGGAGATGGCCGGCGACACCTCCAGGCGGGCCTTGACCTTGCCCTTGATCTGGACGACGCAGGTGACGGCCTCGTCGACGACGTATGCGGGGTCGGCGACGGGGAAGTCCTGGTGGACGACCGAGTCGGTGTGCCCCAGCCTGCGCCACAGCTCCTCGGCGATGTGCGGGGCCAGCGGCGCGACCAGCAGGACCAGGGCCTCGGCGACGGGGCGGGAGACCGGGCCGCCCACCTTGGTCAGGTGGTTGTTCAGCTCGGTGACCTTGGCGATCGCGGTGTTGAACCGCATGCCCTCCAGATCCTGCCGTACGCCGTCGATGGCCTTGTGCAGTGCGCGCAGGGTGTCCTCGCCGGGCTCGGTGTCCACGACGGTCACCTCGCCGGTGGCCTCGTCGACGACGTTGCGCCACAGCCGCTGCAGCAGCCGGTACTGGCCCACCACCGCGCGCGTGTCCCACGGCCGGGAGACGTCCAGGGGGCCCATGGCCATCTCGTACAGGCGCAGCGTGTCCGCGCCGTACTCCTCGCAGATCGACTCGGGGGTGACGGCGTTCTTCAGGGACTTGCCCATCTTGCCCAGCAGGCGGCTGACCTTCTCGCCCTGGTGGAAGTAGGCGCCGTCGCGCTCCTCGACCTCGGCGGCCGGGACCGCGAAGCCACGGCTGTCGCGGTAGACGAAGGCCTGGATCATGCCCTGGTTGAACAGCTTGTGGAAGGGCTCGGCCGAGGAGACGTGTCCCAGGTCGAACAGGACCTTGGACCAGAAGCGCGCGTACAGCAGGTGCAGCACGGCGTGCTCGGCGCCGCCGACGTACAGGTCGACACCGCCGTGCGGCTGCCCCTCGCGCGGGCCCATCCAGTACCGCTCGATCTCGGGGTCGACCAGCTTCTCGGAGTTGTGCGGGTCCAGGTAGCGCAGCTCGTACCAGCAGGAACCGGCCCAGTTGGGCATGGTGTTGGTCTCGCGGCGGTACGGGCGCGGGCCGCGGCCGTCGCCCAGGTCCAGCGTGACGTTCACCCAGTCCTCGTTGCGCGACAGCGGCGTCTCGGGGCGGGTGTCGGCGTCGTCCGGTTCGAAGGTGCGCGGCGAGTAGTCCTCGACCTCGGGCAGCTCCAGCGGCAGCATCGACTCGGGCAGCGGGTGGGCGACGCCGTCCTCGTCGTAGACGATCGGGAAGGGCTCGCCCCAGTAGCGCTGACGGCTGAACAGCCAGTCGCGCAGCCGGAAGTTGACGGTGCCCCGACCGATGCCGGACCGCTCCAGCCACTCCGTGATGCGCGCCTTGGCCTCGACGACGCCCGAGCCGTCCAGCGAGACGCCCTCGCCCGCGGAGTTGACGATCTTCGCGTCGTACGACACGAAGGCCTCGTCCCACGTCGAGGTGTCGGTGCCGCGGCCGTCCGTGGGCTCGACCACGCAGACGATCGGCAGCTCGAAGGCGCGGGCGAACTCGAAGTCGCGTGTGTCGTGCGCCGGGACGGCCATGATCGCGCCGGTGCCGTAGCCCATCAGGACGTAGTCGGCGATGAAGACCGGGATGCGCTCGCCGTTGACGGGGTTGGTCGCGTACGAGCCGGTGAAGACGCCGGTCTTGTCCTTGGCCTCGGCCTGCCGCTCGACGTCGGACTTCGAGGCGGCCTGCGCGCGGTAGGCGGCGACGGCGTCGGCGGGGGTCGCGCGGCCGCCGGTCCACACGTCGTGGGTGCCCTCGGGCCAGGCGTCCGGGGTGAACGTGTCGACCAGCGGGTGTTCGGGGGCCAGGACCATGTAGGTCGCGCCGAACAGGGTGTCGGGGCGGGTGGTGAAGACCGTGATGTGCTCGCCGTCGACGGGGAAGTCGACGCGGGCGCCCTCGGAGCGGCCGATCCAGTTGCGCTGCTGCAGCTTGATGGCCTCGGGCCAGTCCAGCTCGTTCAGGTCGTCCAGCAGGCGGTCGGCGTACGCGGTGATGCGCATGTTCCACTGGCGCAGCTTGGCCTTGAAGACGGGGAAGTTGCCGCGCTCGGAGCGACCGTCGGCGGTGACCTCCTCGTTGGCCAGTACGGTGCCCAGGCCGGGGCACCAGTTGACGGGCGCGTCGGAGGCGTACGCCAGGCGGTACTCGCCCAGGACGTCGGCGCGTTCGGCGGCGCTCAGCGCGCTCCAGGAGCCGCCGCCGGGCAGCGCGCGCTCACCCGACTCGAACTGGGCGACCAGTTCGGCGATCGGGCGGGCCCGCTTCGTCTCGTCGTCGTACCAGGAGTTGAAGATCTGCAGGAAGATCCACTGGGTCCACTTGTAGTAGTCCGGGTCGATCGTGGCGAACGACCGGCGCTTGTCGTGGCCCAGGCCCAGCCGGCGCAGCTGGGACTTCATGTTGTTGATGGCGGCTTCGGTGGTGATCCGGGGGTGCTCGCCCGTGGCCACGGCGTGCTGTTCGGCGGGCAGGCCGAAGGCGTCGAAGCCCAGGGTGTGCAGGACGTTGTGGCCGGTCATCCGCTGGAAGCGGGCGGAGACGTCGGTGGCGATGTAGCCCAGGGGGTGGCCGACGTGCAGTCCCGCGCCGGAGGGGTACGGGAACATGTCCATGATGAATTTCTTGGGCTTGGCGGCCAGCTCGGCGTCACCCGCCAGATCGCCCGTGGGGTTGGGGGCGGCGTAGGTGCCCTCGGCGTCCCAGAAGTCCTGCCAGCGTGCCTCGATGTCGGCCGCGACGGTGGCCGTGTAGCGGTGGGGGCTGGCGTCCGCCGCCACGTCAGCGGCAGCGGGGTTCGTCTCGCTCATGATCCTCAAAGCTCCATCGATCGTCTCTGCCAGCGGCTGTGTCGTCAGGAAACGAAAAATCCCCTCACACAGGAGGGGACGCCGCGCCGATGCCGACCATGCCGTCTCGTCGGCGGTCGGGACTGATCAGCGCGGCTCACTAAGCAGAAGGCGTACGGCACGCATGCGTTCAGGGTACCGCAGCCCCCACTGCCGTCGCGACGAGGTTCCGGCCGCCCACGGGCGCGGACCAGCGGCGTGTCCGCCACACGTTCCGGCCAAAAAAGTTGAACCTTATTCAAAACTTACTTCGCGTAACAACCACTAACGGGCATCCCCGATGTGAGATTCGTCCTTGGTAACAGCGCAATAACTCAAACCTCGTACCGCTCGGTATTGGCACCACTTACAGTTCGACGACGGGACCGCTTTCCCGAACTGTTCGGAGTTGCCCCCATGAACCCTCGTCGCAGTAACAGCTCGATGCCCCAGACCGGCCGTTCGGCCTATGGGATAGCCACGGCTGCCGCTCTGCTGCTGATACCCGTAAGTGTGCTGGTCGGAGGTGACGCGTACCGGGAGTTCCTCGACTTCGGCGCGGGCGTTCTCTCGCTCGTCTCGCTGACGTGCTCGGTGCTCTGGGGGCTCGTCGCCCAGGACAGGACCCTGCTCACGGTCCGTCAGCGGATCATCGGCCAGGCCGTCCACCGGACGACCGCCATCGCCTCGGTCGCGCTCCTCGTGCTGCATGTGTCGGTCAAGCTGGCGCTGAACCACGTCTCGGCGATCGCCCTGTTCCCCTTCGCCCTCGGCGTGACGGGCTCGGGCGCGCTCATCGGTTTCGGCGCGACCGCCGGCTCCATGATGATCTTCGTCGCCATCACCGGCGCGCTGCGCAGCAACTTCGCGTCCCCGGCACCGGTCGCGGCACGCTGGCGCGCGATGCACATGATGGCCTACCCGGCCTGGTGTTTCGCGCTCGTGCACGGACTCTACGCGGGTCGCGAGGCCAAGCCGATCTTCGTGATCCTCTATTCCGCGGGCCTGATCGCCGTCGCAGCCGCCCTGCTGCTGCGGGCCGCGCCGCGCGAGGTCAAGCGCCAGGTGGTCGAGCGGGTCGCCGCCGTCCTCGGCACCGACGGACAGCGTCCCCCCGAGGTCGACGAACTGGTGAAGTCCCGCGCCGCCCGGCAGAGCATGGACGAGGCGGGAGGCGGACGCCGCGAGGGCGGCCGGCGCGACCAGATGCGCGACAGCGGCCAGTTCCCGCTGCCCGGCTTCGGCGGCGGACAGGGCAACCCCCCGCTCGGCGACTCGCTGGTGCCCCCGCAGCGCGGGGCGGCCGCCGCTGCCGACAGCGGCCCCGGTTTCGCGGCCGCGTACCGCGCGGTGTCGATGACCCCGCGCACCCAGGAGCAGCCCACGGCGGCCTATCTGACCCAGCAGCAGCCCCCGTTGGACATGCAGCCCACCCAGGCCATGCCCCGGATGGACGACGGCTCGACCACGGGGAGCACCCGTTGGCCGGCCCCGTCCCCGCCACCGGTCGGCGAGGCGCCCCCGTCCTCGTACGACCCGATGCAGGACACGTTCGCCGGACAGCCGTTGGGCGGGCAGAGCTACCCGGGCCAGGCGTACCCGGGCCAGACCTACCAGGGCGAGACGTACAACACGGGCGCTTCCGAAACTTCCTACGGAACCGCTGAGACGAACGCCCCCTACGGCACGTACAACCCGAACGACACGTACAACAGCGGTCCCGCCACTGAGTCGCTGTCCGGCTACGACGACTACAACCAGCCGGGCTCGGGCGAACCCTGGAACGCGCCTTCCGGAGGATTTAAGTGAACGAGGCCCTTCCCGACGTCCCCGAAGTCCGAGTGGTGGGTCTTCCCCAGCTCACCTCGGGCTTCGACCTCGTCGAGAGACTCGACCTCCCCATGCACCTCAAGGTGCACGGTCCGCTCGAACCGATGGGCGGCGAGCAACTCGCCCAGCTGTCCGAACGGATCAACCTCAAGGGCAGGGGCGGCGCGGGCTTCCCGTTCCACAAGAAACTGCGGTCGGTCGCCGAGTCGGCGATCAAGCGTGGCATCCGGCCCGTCGTGGTCGTCAACGGCAGCGAGGACGAACCCGCCTGCCGCAAGGACACGGTCCTCATCAACCGTGCCCCGCACCTCATCCTGGACGGCGCCCTGCTCGTCGCCGAGGCCCTGGGCGCCCGTCAGCTCGTCATCGGGGTGACACGTGAATCCACCGAACGCTCGATGGAGGCCGCCCTCGCCGAGCGCGGGCTGAGCAACCGGCGCGGCGCCGCCATCCGCGCGAGCGTGCAGCGCAACCCGGTCCGGATGGTCACCGGCGCCGCAGGCTCGCTGATCCGCTCCATCGACGGCGGGCCGCCCATTCCGCCGGGCCGCAAGACCAGCGCGTCCAAGAGCGGTGTCGGCGGCGCGCCCACCCTGCTCTCCAACGCCGAGACCTTCGCCCAGCTCGCCATCGGCGCCCGCATCGGCTCCGAGCGGTACGGCAACACCGGCCTGTACGACGAGCCGGGCACCGTCATGCTCACCGTCTCCGGCGCGGTCGCCCGCCCCATGGTGATCGAGGCGCCCACCGGCGTGCCGCTGCGCTACATCCTGCAGCTCGCCGGCGCACCGCCGGTCCCGCAGGGCGTGCTGACCGGCGGCTACCACGGCAAGTGGATCGACGCGGCGACGGTCAACGAGGCGGTCGTCTCGCGCAACTCGCTGGACGCGGTGGGCGGTGCGCTCGGCGCGGGCGCGATCCTGCCGATCAGCCAGGAGACCTGTCCGCTCGGCGAGTCGCTCCAGGTCGCCAAGTGGCTCGCCGAGGAGAGCGCGGGCCAGTGCGGGCCCTGCTACCTCGGCCTGCCGGCCGCGGCGCGCGGCATGGAGGACATCCTCAACGGCGGTGGTCCGGCCGCCCTGGAGGCCCTGAAGCAGGTCGCGAAGAACGTGAAGCGGCGCGGCGCCTGCTCGCACCCGGACGGCTCCGCGATGTTCCTGGAATCGACCATCAAGGCGTTCACGGACGACCTCGCCGCGCATGTCCTCGGCAACGGCTGCGGACGCCCCGTCGAGGGAGTGCTGCCGCTCTTCGAGGGCGGCAGGATGCCCACCGGCCTGCCGGGCGGCGCCGGCCCGGAGGACACCAGCAGCCGTCAGAAGATCTTCGTCGACTGGACGCTCTGCCGGGGTCACGGCCTGTGCGCCGACATCCTCCCCGAGGTCTTCCAGCTCGGAGCCGACGGCTTTCCCACCGTCGCCCAGGCGAAGGTCCCCCAGTACGCCGAGGCCAAGGCCCTCCGCGCCGTGCGCCGCTGCCCCGCGCTCGCCCTGCGCCTGGAGGAGGACAACCGCGCTTCCGCCCCGTCCCGGAACCTCCCGGTCCTCTCCCAGGGCCGTGGCCGCCGGGCCCTGGGCAGTGGTCGCTGACACCTGGAACGGCGTAGGGCGGGTCACCCCGGTCGGGGTGACCC
>NZ_JBHVDD010000024.1:0-96867 GCF_042802995.1 Streptomyces sp. NPDC057438 | reverse complement strand
GCATGTAACGCTGCTCCGCAGCGTTACAACAGCTGGCAGCTAGAGAACCGCCGGCTCTCGATTGGCCGTTACATGACTACTGTAGAGTGAGTGACCTCGTTTCCCTTTACTGACCTGCGGTTTTATCTCAAAGTCACTCGATAGATAGCGACGAGGCTGAGCTGGCATGTAGTGGAGCGCCCTCCGGGCGTCCATTCTCTACCTGACTATACCCTTTATGTAACGCTCTTTGGGGCGTTACATATATTATGTAACGGCTACTTTCCGTGTCGGTGGTAGTGGTCTGGACCTCTCCAGTGAGGTTGATGTTCGAAGCAAAGGGAAATCGCGCGGAGAAATTCCGCACTCGCCGAGATTTACTTGCGTTGGCATTTTGGGGGTAGGTTTCTGTTTCAATTCTCCCCGACGAGGTTTTCCAAAGGGAATAAATTCGTTGTGTCGCGAAGCTGGATATCAGGATCTAAATTCAGGGCTCGTCTTCTTTGTGTTCGGGTCGACCCGGTGCTCGCTGGCCTGTCACCGTGATCCGCACCTTCCCTCTGGGTACCGACGGTGCCGGTGAGAGCGTTGTGCGGACGGCCACTCACCTGCCGTGCGGAACGGTGCATATCCATCCGTCCAGCAGGCCGCCAGAGGCTCTTACACACGCAACACCCAGTGCACGGCCTCACCCGTGTACAGCAACCTTCCGGACCAGTTCCGCCTCATCGTCACCTCGCCTGCCTTCACCGACAGGACGGCAGCGCTGGGGCCGTCGTAGTCGTGGGCCGCGTGGTCGGGTTCTTCATTCGGCGCTCGCCCAGCAAAGGCGAGCGCCCGATGTGTCGGACCCCCTCCCGGCTCTGTCTCCTGTCCTGCGGGGCTCCAAGAGGCGGAGCGTGCCCGCTGAACAGGGGCAACACCATGGAGGTTGGGGTTTATGGGATGGCCGCTCGTCGCTCTGGGGGCCGCAGCATCCTTCGTGCTCCATGGCGCCGAAACCCGGCAGACGGGGGAACTGTCGCGAGCACCTTGGAGAAGTCGAAGAAGCTCGGTGCTCCTGAACCGCCCCTTTCCCAGGTCATGTTGACTGCCTTGGCGCTATCGTCACTTACGGGCGACATGTACGAGGGGGACGCGCGATGCGATTTCTGTTTGTCCACGGCACCGGTGTGCGGCGGGAGCGGCATGACCAGCTCTTCGCCAGGATCAGTGGACGCCTCACTGAACGCTTCCCGAAGGCAGCTGTCTCCTCCTGCTTCTGGGGTGAGGAGTTCGGGGCAGCCCTGAGCATGGGAGGCCGTTCCATACCCGGCCGGAGCGGCACACGCGGCGCTGGTGACGAGCTTTCGGCCGTCTCGCCGCCCGACCGGGAAGCCGCGGAATGGGCGCTGCTGCTCGCCGATCCGTGCTGCGAACTGCGGGTGCTGGCCTACCTGGAGGCCGACACCAAAGCGGGGTTCAGCATGCCGGGCGTACGTCCGGCGGGTGCCGAGGTGCTGGACCTGTTGGGCAAACTCCCGTCGGATCCGGCCGAGGGTGATGAACTCGGCGACCTGCTGCGTGCGACCGGCCTGGAGCCCTACTATGCCGAGGCGTTAGCCGCCATCAGTGCCTCGACGGAAGCCGCCCGGGCTGGCGCCCGGGCCGGGCAGGAGCCTGCTGCCCGCGAGTTGGCAGTCGCGGTGGCCAGAGCGCTGGTAGCTGCGGCCCTTGCCGCTGCGGACATCGACGCCGACTGCACGGGCGCCGAACGGGACCGCATGGTCGCCGTACTCACCGCCCGGCTCGGCGGTGACGCCAGGGTGCCAGGTGGGAGGGCGGCGGCGGTTCTGACGAAGCTCGCGATGCGCGCGACGACCCAGCCTGCTCTCAACCTATGGCGCGGCAGACTCACTGAGTCGGCAACCCCGGCTCTCGGCGACATCCTCCGCTACCAGGCCAGGGGCGAGGCGCTCAGAGAACATCTGCGCGGCCGGATCACCGAGGACGAGGGCCCGTCCGTGCTGATCGGACATAGTCTCGGCGGGGTCGCGCTCGTCGACCTGCTCGCCCAGAGCGCCGCGCGAGGAGAGCCGGTGGCTGGCCCCCGGCTCCTGGTCACCGTCGGCTCCCAGGCCCCCTTCCTGCACGAACTCGGGGCCCTCTCAGGTCTGCCCCCGGGCGTCGCACGGCTTCCGGAGGGATTCCCTCGCTGGCTCAACATCTACGACCGCCAGGACCTCCTTTCCTTCGTCGCTGAGCCCGTCTTTCGGGACGACCCCCGAGTCACCGACCACGAGGTCAGCAGTCGACAGCCCTTCCCGCCGAGCCACAGCGCGTACTGGAAGATCGACGCCGTCTACGACCGCATCGCCGGGGCAGTGGAGGAGCTGGTGTGACTGTCCCCAACGATCTGGTTGCCGCGACGTTGTGCCCGGAGCGGACCTTCGCGCTGGTCGTGGGGGTGGAGCGGTATGCGATCGATCCGACCTGGAATCTGAGGGGAGCTGCACGCGATGCTCTGCGTTTCGCCCAGTGGCTCACCGGCTCGGCCAAGGTGCCGGCCGCCAACGTCCGGCTGTTGCTGTCCCCGGTGGCCGACGAAGAGCTGGACTGGTCGGCCACGCCCGAGCTGACGGCTCTGGGTGAGCTGTGCCGGCCTGCCACCGAGGAGAACGTGAAGAACGCGCTGCTCGTCGAGCTGGCCCAGTGCGACGGGGACATGCTGTGGATCTACTGGGCTGGCCATGGCTTCCTCGGTCCCCGGCGCGACATGATGTTGGCGTGCGCCGATGCCGACGCGGGTCAGGTCCGGCACCTCAACCTCGATTCTGCGCTCAACTGGTGGGGCACGGACAAGGTGCATTACTCGCGTTTCCCGCTCCAGGCGGTCCTCGTCGACGCTTGCCGCATCGACCCGCGCGAGAGTGGGCTGAACTTCGGCAGCAACGACTATGGCAGCGGTAACGTGCAGGCCGGTCGACGGCAGTTCATGCTGTACGCTTCCCGCCCCGGCGAAGCGGCAAAGAACGACACCGAGCGTCAGGCGGGCCAGTTCACCGAGGCCCTGCTCGACGAACTGGCTGGCCGTTCGCTCCCTGACAGTGTCAGTGACCTCGCGGACATCGGCCGTGCCGTCCACGACCGGTTCAAGGAACTGCACCGACGCGGTGAGGCCTGGCAGCTCCCGCAGTTCATCAAGGACCGTGGCTGGGACGCATGTTCGTTCCTCGATGACGGCATGCCGCACGCCGCGAGAGCCGCCCGGCTCGACCAGCGGGCCTGGGACGGACTGGGCGAGGCCTTCGCGGACCGCCCCCTATCCCGGCACACCCATGACGCCTATGCCTGGGCATTCCGGGCCGTCGGCTGCACCGCGCCAGTGCGGGAGGGACTTCCGGGAGACAGCCTGATCGACATCGCCCGGGATCTCGACGAACGGCATGGCCGCAACCCGGACATGCCGTTGACCGTGCCGTTCGTACGGTTTCTCGCCGAACGAGCGGGGCCGGCGGACAGCGCCTGGGCGCGGGAACTGCTGAACTGGGTCGAGGAGACCCGGGACCGGCTCGGTGTAGCGGCTCTGCCGCCGCCCCCGCCGCCCCATTGCAGCACCGTGCTGCACCTGAGGCTGGATCCGGCTGGCGAGGAGACCTACCGGGTACGTATGTGGCGGCGGCGCGAGACTGTCACCTCCGTGTGGGAGTCCGGCGACCGTCCGCTGTGTTTCGATGAGGTCTGCCAGGCGCTCGGCCATCAGCTCAAGCTCCTGCAAGCCGAGTCGGGAGCGAACGGTGCAGAGAATCGGAGCTCCGAGGTGGAACGGGTCGAGTTCCACGTGCCCTTCGAGCTGCTCGACATCGCTTTCGACAGGTGGGAGATACCAGCTGGACGGGGTGGCAGGACTCGGCCGCTTGGTGTGTTGCACCACGTGGTCGTCCGCTGCCCGGAGGAGCGTGAGAACGCCCGGGCGGCATGGGAGCGCAAGTGGGGTTGGCTGAGGACCCAGGGCGGCAGGTACCCGGAGGCGGTGCGTCTGGTCAAGGAAGCACAGCTGAGAGGCGACCTCGGCGTACGGCTGCGCAGCGGCAAGACACCGGCCTGCCTGGTGGCGGACCTACCCGGCCCGCAGACGGAGGACCTGCTTGACGCGGTGCTGGAAAGCGGCGTACCGGCGGCCGTGTGGTGGCGCGGCGGGACGCTGGCGGCCGATAACCCTGATCTGCGCGAAGAGTTGACCCGCCTGCTGGAACCGAACGACGAGGGCAGGCCGACAGCGAACGTACTGGCGCTACCGCAACGGGTTCACGAACTCCGCCTTGAGCGTGTCACGGCTGACAGCGGTCTGACGCTGCTGTGGGACGATCCCGACTGCATGGTGGAGACACAATCCCTGCGCGGCTCACCGGCCAAGGAGCCAGCCCGGGCGGCCCATTCATGAAGGAACCGATGAAGGAACCAGGGGGCGTCCCGATGGAGGCGACGGCGAAGGACTGGTGGCTCTACCGGGGCGCGGGTCAACCGGCCGAGAGGCTCGCGCGTCTGCAGGAGACACCGCCACCGCCATGGCGCGACTACCCTGGCACACCCGACCCCGCCTACCAGCCGCCCGGCTGCGAGGGTGAGGCGTGGGATCGGACGCTGAAACGGGGCGCGGGTTATGTTCCGGACGAGACCGAGACGGACGTCGTCAACACAGCCCTGTACCTACGCCGCCCGCTCCTGGTCACCGGCAAGCCCGGCGTCGGCAAGTCGACGCTCGCCCACAGCATCGCGGCAGACCTGGGCCTTGGTCCTGTACTGCAGTGGCCCATCACCAGCCGCACCATCCGGCGCGACGGCCTGTACCTGTACGACGCTATCGGCCGTCTCCAGGAGGCCAACCTGGACCAGCTAGTGCGGGCGTCCGCGTCCCGCACCATGGCCACGACGGTGACCACGAGCAAGGCTGCCTCCGTGGAGGGCACCCCGGGCCCGGCGTCCTCCATCGGCCGTTATCTACGTCTTGGCGCCCTCGGTACGGCTCTGCTGCCCCGGAACGAGCCGAGGGTGCTGTTGATCGACGAGATCGACAAGAGCGACATCGATCTGCCCGGCGACCTGCTCACGCTCTTCGAGGACGGTGGCTTCGAGATCCCCGAACTGGCCCGGCTGTCCTCGGACATACCCGAGGTGGACATCGCGACCGCCGACGCGCCGGACGACCTCGTGCGCATCCGGGACGGGCGCGTGCAGTGCCGCTACTTCCCCATCGTCGTCCTCACCAGCAACGGCGAACGTGAGTTCCCCCCGGCCTTCTTGCGGCGTTGTGTCAGGCTCCATCTCGAAGCACCCGGCCGCGACAAGCTGGTTCGGATCATCCGCCAGCGGCTCGGCGTGGACGTGCCGGAGGGATCCGAATACGACCAGCTCCTCACGGACTTCCTTGAGCGCAGCGCGGACGGGGACCTTGCGACGGATCAGCTCCTCAACGCCATCCAGCTCCGGCTGAGCAGGACCTGGGGGGCCGAGGCTGATCGTGAGCGCTTCCTCGAAACCGTGATGCAGCACCTGACGGGACCCTCCGCATGACCGGGAGGCCGTGCCAGGCTGGCCGGATCCGGGGGGCGCCGTGATTGAGGAGCTGCTGGCCGCGTTCGCTGAGGACCGGACGGACGTCGGTGTAGAGGAGGTTGCGGACATCCTGTGGTTGGCGGCGCGTGTGGACGCCGCTTCCCGCCCCCGCCGCACCACCGGGCCGGCTGGCGCCGAACCGGCCGGCCCCACCACCGCGCAGCCGCCCGACTTGAACCAGCGAGCGGCGGGATCTGGCGGGGAACCCGATGCGCAGTTGTTCCCGCCCGGCCGAGCCACGGCCTCGGAGGACGCAGAGGGTGCAGAGGGTGGCGGCCGTTGGGGCGTGCCCCTGCGCGTGCCACGGGCGGACACGCTGCCAGATCCCCTCGCGCTGATGCGTGCTCTGCGGCCGGTGGGGCGCCGCGCCATCGGCGGCACCGGTGATCAGCTCGACGAGCAGGCGACCGTGGAGCGCACCGTTGAGTGCCGGTTGCCGACCCCGGTCCATTTGCCGGCCGAGCGCGCCTGGCTGGACCTGGCTTTGGTCGTCGACACTCATCACTCGATGCTGTTGTGGCAAGACCTCGTTGAGGAACTGCGCCGGGCGCTGACCCGCAGTGGCGTCTTCCGGGATGTACGGACCTGGTACCTGTCGGGCACGGAGAACAGCGCCGCTCCGATGGTCGCCCACCGCCGGGGCGCTCCGCCGCGCCGCCCGTCGGAGCTTGCCGACCCCGCCGGGCACCGGCTGATCCTGGTCCTCACGGACACTGTGGCCGACGGCTGGCGTGGCGGAGCGCTGCACGGCGTACTGGCACACTGGAGCGGACACAATGTGGTTGCCGTCCTCAATGTCCTGCCTGAACGTCTGTGGCCTCGGGCCTCGGTACGCCCGGTGCCGCTCTGGTTTGTCGCTGACCGGCCAGCGTCGGCAACCCGTTCCTGGCGCCGTACCGCCACCGGCCCTCGCACACGCCTGCGCCGTCGACGCAGCAGCCCGGCGACAGTCGTACCGATGGTCTCGGCATCTCCCGAGAGCCTGACCCGGCTCGCTCGAGTGGCTGCCGGGGACTCCAGCCGTCAGCTCATGGCCTGCCTCCATCTGGACACCAGATCGCTCTGTGACCCCTCGCCCCAGGCCCCGGTGACGGATACCGAGCCCGACGGGCTGGAGGCCGTCGAACGCTTCCGTGCTGGCGCCTCACCCACCGCCCAGCAGCTCGCCGCCTACCTGGCGGCCGTTCCGCTGACCCTCCCGGTCATGACACTCGTACGGCGGTCCCTGCTCCCTGACTCGGAACACGGCCACCTCGCCGAAGTCGCTCTCGGCGGCCTCTTCGAGTCCTGGGGCACGGCGTCGACACCCAGCCCGGCCGCCGACCTGTCCTTCGACTTTCTCCCCGGGGTAAGAGAGGCGCTTTTGGGCTCCCAGCGCCGCAGCGAGGTGGCCGCTGTACGGGAACTGGTCCGACAGAGGGTGTGGGACTACCTCGACCGGCAGCGGGGAGTGACCAGGGAGTTCACGGCGACCAGGGTGGCTCGGGGTGCGGGCGGACAGCGTCGGGTGGGAGCGGAGGAGGAGGCGTTCGCCGCGCGATGGAGGGGAAGCGGGGGTTCTGTTCGTGGTGCTGGGCTCGAAGGCCGTCTGGTCACGGTAACGACGGGCGCCGCGGGCTTCGAGGCTGTCGGCCTGATGCTGACTCCGCGGCTGGTATTGACCTGTCTGGGGGCGCGCCCCGTCGACTGGACAGGTCACCTGGTCCGCATCGATGGCAGGGAAGTCGGCGCGGCGTGTATCTGGGATGAGGCCAGCAGGAAGTTTGGTGCCGGCCTGCTCCTGGCGACGCAAGATCTGGTCAACGCGCAGACATGGCAGGCGCGCGGACTGCAGCGGCTGCGCTGGAGGGCTGCTGGCTCGGGCGTGCCGCTGGCTGTGGACATTGATGCCTTCTCCCAGATGGGCACCCTAGTGCGGCTCGGCGGACACACCGAACCAAGCCGGAAGAATTTTGAGGTGGAGATCCACGCCCCCTTCCCACCGCAAGGGCGGCCACGGCTACTGGGGGCGCCGTTGTCCCGGGCGGGCGGCTTCGAGGGACTGATCGTCAGAGATCATCGTCAGCTCGGTCGGCTCCTGGCCCGACCGGCGCACGAACTTCTCCAGGACGAGAGTTTCCGGAACACACTGAGCCGGTATATGACCGTGCGGTCGCAAAATCGGGAGGAAGAGGTCGTTCTGACGGCGCTGCCCCGTCGGCACGCACCCTTGCGGATGGCCATCGGCCTGAAGCTGAAGCATCAGGAACGGTCCAGCCAAACTGTGGACCGGGTCGCGGACGTAGTGGACGAGATCATGCGTCACTACGAGATCAAGGGTGGTCGGTTTCTGGCACAGCGTGGGCCGGTCCAAGCCGACCTACTCCTCGAGTTCAGCGGCCCGTTCCCCCTCTGGGACCTGAGCCGCCTACTCCTCGAACTTCCCGGCGGTGTGACCCACATCGCACGACTCGGGAGCTCTACTGTCCTGGGTGCCGCGGTCGCGAGCACGAGCGACTACCCGGGCGACGGGGAACAGGACGCGGCAACCCACATGGTCCGCGCACCGGAGTTCCAGCACCGGCTCGGTGAGATGGCAGCGGCGGGGGGCGGGGAAATGCTGTCCCTGGCTGTGTCCCGCCGTGTGCTTCACCAGATCGCCGAGACACTCGGTTCGTATGCCGAACAGATGTTCCGTCCGCTCGACACTGCCAAGTCCGGGGGGCCCGAAGGCTGGTTCTGGAGCGCTGACCCCCAACGCCTGAGCTGGGACCTGGCGCATTCGGTGGAGGCTCGCCTTGACGCCGTCCCCGAGCGCCCCTTGCCGCGCTGTCTGGCCGACGTCTCTGGCCGGAGCGCCGAGGATTGCGGTGGTCGCGTTGTTCCGGGGCACCTGACTTGCCTGGAGCACCTGTCTGTGGCGGAGAGAGCGGCCTATCTGAGCACCCTTGCCCCCGGCGCGACAGTCGACTTCAATGGCACGACCTTCAACCAGGCCTTGCTGGGCGAACTCCTCGGTGCGGTGAGGGACTCGCGGGGTCGGGCGCGTCTGGGCCGCGCGGACTTCGGCGAGGCCGTGTTCACCGAGGACTGCGATTTCCGTGAGGCTGTGTTCGCCGATGAGGCGTATTTCCGTGGAGCGGTGTTTCAGAGTGCCGCCCGATTCTCCGGGGTGTTCTTCACCGAGGCCTGTGATTTCGGTCAGGCCACGTTCCACGGGGTGGTCTACTTCGACAAAGTCTCGGTCCTCGGTGGCATGTCGATGGATCAAGCGACCTACCACGCAGACACGGACTTCGCCAGATCCCGCTTCGAAGCTTCCGCCGTGCTAACCAGCGCGACCTTCCATGCATCCGTTTCCTTCGAAGAAGTGGAATTCTGTGGGGACGCTTCCTTCGACGGCAGCACGTTCGAAAGAGCGTCGTGGTGGAACGCGCATTTCGTGGCAAGAAGCTCGTTCGACGGCATGACCTCTCTCGGACCCGCACAGTTCGAGCAGGCACTCTTCGATGGGGACACGTCTTTCAATGGCAGCACGTTCGAAAGCGCGTCGTGGCAGAGAGCGCGCTTCGTGGCAAGAAGCTCGTTCGACGGCATGACCTTCCTCGGACCCGCAAAGTTCGAGGGGGCACGCTTCGACGACGACATCTCCTTGAACGGTTCGACCTTCGCCTCCGACTTGGTTTTCGAGCACGCTTACTTCGGTGCACGTGTAAGTCTCCAGGGGGTCACCTTCGGAGGAGGGGTCAGCTTCAGCGACGCACGTTTTCAGGATGCGGCCCAACTCCCCGAATTCAACCAGGTCGTGATCGAGACTTACACCCTTCGTGAGCTGGTCACCCGCGCCCGAGTCGTCCTCGTCGATTTCGATCCCATTATCTGCAGGCTCTTCGCCAGCCGACCAGCCGCAGTGGTCGCCGATCGCCTCCGCGAGCGTGCCGCAGGTCTGTTCCCGCCGCAGTCGACCGTAGACGCCAGTGATCCCTATGAGGTCTTCCGGACTATTGCCCTGCACCACCCCGGCAGAACCGAGTTGGACGAACTGGAACTGATCCTGACGCAGGAAGAGCAGGCCGCGGCAGCATCCGCGCTTCCGACGCCGTGGGTCGATCCACTGGTCCGAACCTGGTCTGCGCTAAAGACGAGGCTGGCTGTCGTGACCGACTGCGCGGAGCAGGCGGTGCTGAGCTATCTCAATTCACGAGGTCTGGCGTCGACGGTCAGCCACGTCTACGGTCGCCGATCAGTCCTCCCTGACTTCCGTGCATTCCAGAGCACTATTGAGCGTGCTCTGCAGGACATGGACGTTCCAGCGGAGTACGCGCTGCTGCTCAGCTCGAACCCGACCGCCCTCGCAGCCGCTCGGACGGCCGGGGTTCGCACCCTCGCGTATGTCGGCAGCGGACGGCAGGCCGAACTGCTGCGCGGGGCAGTACCGGACGGGGCGGTCTCATCCCTGCAGGCTGTATTCGACGAGGTCCGGCGGATGACAGTGGCCCCTCCGGAATCCGACTGACGTCCCTCGTCCACTCCAGGTCCGGGCGGCGACGTTCAACCGGCACTCCCATAGACCACCGGTCTCACGGGGCGCGAACATCGCTTCGAGCCGATCAGGACGGCTGCGAGTGGTCGGGTCAGGCGCCGATGCCGATGTAGGAGACGTAGGTGTAGGCGCCCCAGTCGGAGTCGAGTTCGGCGATGACGTCGTCCCAGAGGTCTTCCATGGTGTCCAGGTCGCTGGCCACGAGGGCATCGACGGCGTCGTCCCAGATGTAGCGGACCTGCCGGTGCTGGATCCTCAGGTTGTCGCGGCGGCGCGGCTCGTCGACGGCTGCCTGGTTGACGGGGTGGATCTCGATGCGGGTGCCTCGGCCGCCTCGGTTGAGGTGCTGCTTGAGGGCACCGGGGTTGGCGAGCACGTTGTGGGCGCGGAGGTTCCAGTAGGCGGTGTCGATCGCTTCGAGGTTGGCGGGGCGGGGGCGTTGGGTGCCGCGGGACCAGGCTCGGATCGTTGTGGGGGTGGCGTGGATGCCGGCGTCGGCCAGGGCTTGAGGGCCGCCTTTGGTGGTGGTGAGGTAGCGCATGCGGGCTTTCAGGCCGCGGCGGGTGTCGACGGGGGATTTGATTCCGCCGTCGATGATCATGCGTTCGAGGGCGTCTTCGAGGGCACGGGCGAGGGCGATTTTGCCGTGGACGTTTCCGGGGTCGCGGTCTGCGCCGTAGTTGCCGAAGTTTTTCCATCCGTCGGTCGACATCTATCGGGCGCTCTTCCTCGGCAGTGGGTACTGGTCTTTTTGTTTCATCTGGGTGGTGAGGCGGCCTTCGGTGAAGACGGTGCGCCAGTCGCCGGCGACGTGGAGTTCATCGGTGCCGCGGACGCGGACGACGGTCAGGCCGTTGCTGTGGGCCCGGTGGGATTTATACCAGAGGTTGGCGAATGCCTGGGAGCGGATGATGTGCATCCAGTCGGGTCGGCGGATGTCACGGTTGACGCTTGACTCTCCGATGGTGGAGGTGAATTTCGAGTACATGGCTTTGATGTATTCGACGGTCACCGTGTCGTCGGTTTCGATGGCGCTGGTGCGGGCCTCGGTCAGGACGCGGCGGAATTTCTCCAGGAGGCCTTCACTGGCGCCGGACGTCCAGCATTCGGTGATGTGCGGGGCCTCGCACAGGCCAAGGCGGGCGCAGCGGATGAGGAGGCGGATGGTGGCGTCATCGAGGAGGACAGGGCCGTCTTCGCGGCGGTTGCCGATCGGGTCGGGCAGGTCGGGGTGGTGCCAGGTGGGGCGGGTGGGGAGGCGGTAAATGCCGGAGCGTTTGGGGTCGAAGCCGCCGTGGGGGTCGTGGATCAGGGCGCCGATGGGCAAATGAGTCTTGAAGGCGGACAGGAAGCTGGCGTTGGTGTCGAGGGCGTTGACGGTGATCGGGGGGTGGGTGCCGTTTTTGAGTTCTTCCGTGAGGTGGGTGTTGGTCCAGTTGTGGCGGCCTTCCCAGATTTCGTCGGCGCCGTCCTTGGTTTTCTTTCGGAGGAATTCGAGGGTTTCCGGGTAGACGGTGTGTTCGTAGTTTCCGCCGACGCGGGTCGCTTCGAACAGGGCCATGGCGTTCGGTACGGCCTTTTTCACCAGGGCTTCGGTTGCGGCGGTGAGGTCGCCGTCGTGGTCGTGGAGGGCTTCGTCGACGGCGCGGGTGATCATGCCGGTGAAGTAGCTGTAGTCACGGTTGGCGTAGCCACCCTCAGGCGGGGGTGGAGCGGTGGTGCGGCGGGGCGATGGCCTGCGTGGGGCGGCGGTGTGGGCCGTCGGGGCGGGCTGGGTGGCCATGGGGTCCGGGGATGGGCTGGTGGGGGCTTGGAGAGGCGTCTGCGGGGTCGGTGCGGGGTCTTGCGGGGGCGTAGTCGGGGGCGTTTGGGGTGTTGAAGTGAGGGTGACGGGACTGGCGTAGGGGTCGGTGATGCGGGCGTGGGCGAGGTCGGCGTGGAGGGTGAGGGTGGCCTGCGGGCCGAGGTCGCGCTCGGTGACGGTGGCGTGGATCTGGTCGGCGTCGCGGGTCAGAGTGACGGTGATGTCGAGGCTGAGCGCGGCGATCACCTGGGGGTCGTCGGTGTCGACGGCAGCGAGGACCGGGAGTTCGTGCGTGCGGGCCAGGTGGACGAGGGCCTGGGCGGCGTCGGTGATCTGGGCCGGGCCGGACAGCGGCAGCCGGGGGTCCTCGGTGGTCTGCAGGCGGTCGACCACGACAAGGGCCAGGCCCGGCAGGTCCGGGACGCTTTCGGCGATCGCGTCGATGGTCAGGTCGGTGCCGTCGTCGATGTAGAGCGGGGCTTGAGCCAGGTGGTGGTGGAGGGCTGCGGTGTCGTCCTGTTCGGTGGGGGTGAGGCGCCCGGCTCGCAGGCGGCGGTAGTCGACGGGCAGGTGCGCGGCGACGATGCGTGCGGCGATGTCGGCGCGGGTGAGTCCGGAGGCGGCATACAGGACGGGTTGGTGCTGGTCGAGGGCGCTGGTGCGGGCGGCGGCGGTGGCGATCAGGCTGGATCCGGCGCCCGGGGCGGCGGCGACGAGGTAGAAGCGGCCGGGCTGGAGTCCGCCGAGGACGTCGTCCAGGGTGCGGATGCCGGTCGACAGGCCCATCAGGGGTGTGGGCGTGGTGGTTTCACCGGTGGGGGCGGTGGTCGGAAGGACGGTGTCGAGGGCTTGGGCGAGTGCGGCCAGGCGTCGCGGGGTGCGCGGCGCAGCGATGGCTGGTGGGCCGCCGGCCGGGAGGGCGGGCTCGTGGCCGGTGCCGGGCATCGCGGGAGCGGGGGCCGGCGGGCTCGGCTCGGGCGGGGTCGAGGGGGGTTTGGGGAGGGCGGTCGGCGGTGTGACCAAGTGCTGGAGTACGGGATCGGCGGGGGTTGGAGCGGTAGCGGCCGGCGAGCCGGTGGGGGCGGTCGATGGGGCTGGGGTGGTGCCGGGTGAGGCGGGGGGCGTATGGGCAGGTGCAGGCGTGTCGTGGGCTGTCGGCGCCGGTTCCGGATGCGGTGCCGAGGACGTGGTGGGGGCAATGGCCGCTTTGGCAGGGGTAGTTGTCGGCGCGGGTGTGAGGTCTTTGGCGGCCTCGACTTCGACTGCTGTGGTCGGGAGGGGGTTTTGGACTGCTTGCTGGCCCTCAGGGGGTGTTGCGGCGGAGTCTGGGGCTGCCGTTGCAGTCGGAGCCACGGTGTCGGGTGCGGGCTCGGCTTGAAGTGCGGGCGGCATGGGAGTGCCGTCCGCGGCTGCGGCGAGCAGGACGGCGACGGGGGTCTTGTGGCGGCGCAGTACCTGGGGGTGGCCCTCGGCGCTGTACTGGATCAGGTCTCCGAGCTTTTTGCGGGCGTCCGCGAAGCTGTGGGTCGGGGCTTGGGTGAGGTTCCAGCCCAGCTTGGCTGCGTGGGCGGGGGTGGTGAGCAGTGCGTGGTGCGGGCCGCGCGTCAGGGGCGTGGGTTGCCCTTGGAGGGCTGCGTCGATCAACTGTTTGAGTGCGTTGCGGGCCCCGTGCAGCGTCGCCGGGCGGGTGCGCGCCATGGCGTGTGGTGTTTCCGCGTCAGGGGCGGTGGAGGTTGTTCCCGGGTCCTCCACCATGCCTTCAACTGGCTCGGGAGTGTTCTCGCCGTGTCGGCGGCCGGCGTCTTCGGGGTAGCTCAGGGGCCAGTGGCCCGCCCAGCGCGGAGCGGGGTCGGACGGTTCCGTCGAGGCTGCGGGCGGAGCAGCGGGGGCGGAGTTGTCCGGCATGGCAGCGCCGGAAGACGCCTCACCGGCAGTGCGGGATGAATGCGAGGAGGACATTCCGGGACTCCAAGAACAGACGCGGCAAGGGTTGCGAGGGGCAGGTCGGGCAGTCGGCTCGGGAGCGGCCGCCAGCGGATGTGGAACGACCGGACGCCAAAAAATGTAACGCTGCCACCCAGTCTAGCTGACGGTACATAATATTCACTGGAATTATGTACCGCCGGGGTGGGAGTCGTGGGTGATCACGGAACTGGTCCTGCTCAGGAGGATGGGAGGTGGCGATGGGCGGAAACGGTAAGCCGGCTGTCAGACGTGATCGGCGACCTGTCCTGTGGGGTGGCGCGCTCTACCAAAGCCTTCAGCTGGGTTCGGAGGCGGCCTGCTCAGCGGCCCGCGCTTGTCTCTGTGCCTCGTCCTCCGGCTCGTCGCAGTCCTCGTACAGCCAGTCGTCCGAGGTCTGCTGCTGGAACGCCCTCTCGCGCATCCGCTCCTCGTAGTCCTCGTACGTCTCGTCCGGATGGATCTGTCCGGTGCGTCGTTTGATCTCCTCGTCGCGCTCGCGGCGTTCGAGGTACTCCTGCACGGCCGGGTCGGCGTCCGCGCACGCGTACCCTCTGCCTCGCCGGGTCGGCTCGGGCGGTCGCCGGCGGTCCTCGACGCGATCGAGGACCGCGTGCCACTGGGCGGCGTCCAGGACGCTCACGTCGAAGGCTTTCAGGAGCGCGGACAGCTGCTCTCGGCTGGGCAGGACCTTCCCGTTGAGGATCAGGTGGGCTGTCGAACGCGATACACGGTGCCCGTCGGCTTTGGTCGCCTTTTCGATGGCACTGTAAGAGGGCCGGCCGGCCCTCAGGCGCAGTCGCGTCAGTTCCTGGCCCAGGGAGGCGGGGGTGCGGACTTGCCGGGTCCGTCGGCCGCGGCCGGCCAGGTGCGGGCGGGCCTTCTCGATCGCGGCTGCCTTCCACAGGCTCAGGGCTGTCGCTTCCCGCCTCTGCGTGGAGTGGCTGCCGGGGTCGCCGGCAGCGCGGGCGTAGGCGAGGACGGTCTCGAGCGGGGGCAGGTGGGTGCCGCGGGCGGCCTGGCTGAGGGTGGAGGCTCCGCGGTACCCGGGCGCGTTCGGTGGGCCGGTGCGCTCGGACAGGGTGGCGTAGGTGGTACGGGTATCGTCCTTGAGCTGGCGCAGGTAGGCGGCCAGGGTCCGCAGCCGGGGGCTGGTGGCGGCGGCGACAGGTTTGGTGGGGCGGCCCATCACCGGCTGCGGCGGCGGGAGGGCTCGGCGACGTTGCTGGAGCGGCGGCCGGTGATCAGGTCGGCCACTGCGGCGGCCACCACGACCAGCGCGGCAGGGACGGGCCGGTTGCCGGCGGCCAGTCCGGCCGATGCCAGGACGACCACGACGATGACCACGACCTCGGGGATGCCCAGCCGACTGGGCTGGGTGCGGGCAGGGAGGTGGCTGGCGCAGAACGCCGGCGGCTCGGGGCTGGCGGCGGGCAGGGGAAGGGCGGACATGAGCAGCTCCAGGAAGGTAGGGGTGAGGCACCCAACCCGGGTGATTCGGGAAGGGATTGGTGCGAGGCGTATCCCGCCGTCGATGCCTCAAGGTTCCCTCGCCGACGCTCTCAAGGCCAGCCTGATCGGCGCCCGTTCAGGCTGACGTGTTCACCGTCGTGAAACGCAGGTACGTCGTTCGTCCCTGCTCAGACCACCTGGAAAATCGGGTTGACCCGAAACCGTCCAGGGCCTGCATCGTCCCCTGGTACAGCTGGCCGAGAGGCGTGTGAAGCGAAACTCCCGACTCCGGACACGAGGTCGAGTGGGCGACAAGGACCTCTGGTTCCCGCTCTTCGACCGGCGGCAGTCGGCCGAGGTGGGTGACGGAGAGCGGAGTACATATCCGCTTTCGGGGTGCACAGAGTGTGTGGCTGCGACAATGAAGTACCGCAGGGGGCGGTTGGGGCGACTTCGCTGTAGGTGAGGGTGCAGGCCTCTTTGTGTGAAGGGGGAACATGGGGGCGTGGTTTGAGCGCATGGCGGCTGTCCCTGGCCTTGCCTTTGCCGGGAGCCCGGGTGTCATGCGGGAGGCGCTGCCGGGCGCAGGGGTTCGTCCGGACGAGTCGTACGGCTCGCCGATGTGGCCGACCGCCGAGGGGAGTACGTCTGCGACACCGGCCAGCCGGCATGTGCCGTTCGACGCGCGCGGCGCTGAGCTGATCGCCCGTGTCTGGGAGGCGCTGGAGCTTCCGGGCTCGGCCAGGGACTACCACTTTGTTCTGCAGAGCGCGGTCGATCGGCTGTGGAGTACACGTCGTGCGGAGCCTGGGGCCCTCGCCGCGCTTGAGGTGTTCGCCCTGCTGGACTTGGAGTTGATGGAAGCAACCCCGCACGCGGTGTCCTTCGACACCACTGATGCACCGGCGGCGTTTGTGCGGGTGTCCTCGGTGCCACGGTTGATCGGCCTGCTGGAGCGCGAGGGCGCCTTCACGGAAGCACTTGAGCTGGCGCGGCGGTTGGCCCGTTTCGGGCAGGGCGAGGATGTGGCGGCCCGGCTGTCGGAGAGAGCCCAGGCGCTGGTTGCCGAGGCTGCGGCACAGGGTGGATCGTCATGAGTGCGGGTTTGGAGCGACTGATCCCGGCTGCCTCCTACTTGGAGGAGGCGTTCTTGCGGTGGGTGCTCACGCCGGCCGTCGATGCGTCGATCGTTGCGCGGGTGCACAGTCAGCACCCGGTCACCGTCAACGAGCGCACTTACCGGCTGGACTACCTGATCGCGGGTGAGACGCTGCAGTTGGCCGTCGAGCTCGACGGGTTCGCCTTCCACAGTGACCGGGCCGCGTTCACCTACGACCGGCTGCGACAGAACGATCTGGCCGCGACCGGCCTGACCGTTCTGCGGTTCTCCTACGACGCGGTGCGTACGGACACGGCGCGCTGCGTGGCCCAGTTGCAGGCGATGCTGAGGCAGGATCCGCTCCTGGCGGCGCTGGTGACTACCGTGCCGCGTATCGAGATCCCGGACATGGCTGGCGATCCGATGCGGGCGGCCGATCCGCCTGGCGGTGCCGAACTGCCCTCAGGCGGGGCGTACTTCGCTGGTGTACAGGCCAGAGTGGACCGGGCGCCGTTGCGGGCATGCCAGGACGAGGCATTGGCCGCGTTGGCGAACTACTACGCCTCCGGCGGCCGGCATGCGGCTGCGGTGATGGCGGTGGGGTCGGGCAAGACGGCCCTGGGGGTGGCGGCCGCGTTGTCGTTCAGCCGACGGCGGGCGCTGGTGGTGACCCCGGGCTCGGTCATCCGCGGCACCTTCGCCAAGGCCCTCGATGCGGGGATGCCGGGCAACGTCCTGTATGGGCTGGCGGGCGGGCCACTGCTGCCCGGTGCCCGTCCGCCGACCACGCTCGTCCTGGACGCGGACGACGGGCAGATCAGCCAGGTCAGCCGTGAGCGGCTTCTGGACGCGGACATCCTGGTCACCAACTTCCATGCGCTGGGCACGGGCGACAGTGACGGGGACCTGCTGGCCAAGCTGGAGACGGAGGACATCGACTTCATCGTCGTCGACGAGGCGCACATCGCGGCCAGCGCCTCCTACCAGCGGCTGTTCGCCCGCTTCCAGGGTGCGCGCACCCTGCTGATGTCGGCGTGCTTCCAGCGTTTGGACGGCAAGCCGATCGACGCCGATGTCGTCTACCGCTACCGGCTGGTGGACTCCGTCGCGGACGGGTCGGCGAAGAACCTGCGGGTGCACCGGTTCGCTCCCGAGGTGGCGTCGACGGTGTATGAGGCGGTGTGGCCGGACGGGCGGCGCGAGCAGATCGTGGGCCGTGATGCTTTGCTGGCCACGCTGGGCGACGAGCGGAAGATGGCACGCATCACCGCACAGTCCGAGGCGCCGATCCGCCAGGTGATGGCCGTGACGCGGGCGTGTCTGGATGCGCAGGCCAAGCTGCTGGCGCCCGTCAAGCCGAGGGTGCTGTTCGCGGCGATGGGCCAGGCGCATGCTGAACAGATCGCGCGGATCGCCGAGGAGTACGGGATCCCCAGTGCCACGCTGCACCACAGCATGCCCGCCTCCGCGATCGCCTCCACCCGGCGGCGCTTCGAGTCCGACGCCGGGGATCTGCAGGGCATCGTGCAGTTGCGGATGCTCGGCCAGGGCTACGACTTCCCGCCCATCACCGTGGTCGTGCCGCTGCGCCCCTATGGCAGCTTCGGCGAGTTCTACCAGTTCGTCGGCCGCGGTGTCCGCGTCATGCGCCAGACCGCGGTGGCTGCCGACCAGCAGTACATGGACGTGGTCTGCCATGCCGAACTCGGCCTGGAGGAGCATCTGGAGGCCATGTGCGCGGACAACGACATGGACCCCGCTGTGCTCCTGGATGTCCCGCTGATCGACGCCACCGCCATGGAAGGGGATCTCCCCGGCCCCGGCGGCGCCGCGGAGGGGGCCGGTGGGGGCATGGGCGGGGTGGACGCGTTCGTGCTGTACGAGCGGGGACGCGTCGAGCAGCGCGTGGTGCACGAGCTGGACCGGGTGGAGGCCCGAAGGACGGAGCGGGAGATGCAGCTGATGGCCCAGCGCTACGCCGTCTATGCGCAGAACACCGCTGCGCCGGTGCCGTTTGAGCAGTTCGTCGAGTACATGCGGAGGCTGACCGGTGGCCAGTGACCCGACACGCTGGTGGCAGCCGGCCGTGGAATGCAGTCCCGAGCAGGCGCTCGCCCTGGAGCGGGCGGCCGGGCAGCAGCGACGGTTCGCCGACATCGACGCCCTGGCAGCCAGACTGCTGGCCACAGGGCTCACCGGACGGCCAGTGGCCACCGTCGTCCCCGGCCGAGGACGCCACACGCCGGACACCGCCATGGTGACGGCCCTCACCCGGGAAGAGGAAGTCTTCTGCGTCAACGCCTTCGGGGTCCAGGAGCAGCAGCGGCTCGGCGCGTGGTACCTGCCGCAGAAACTCTCGGTGAAGGCAGGAGCAGTCAACCTGCCGTATCTGCTGCGTGAACGCCCTGCCCACGCTCTGACGCTGGCCGCCGATGACACTGCCCGTCTCACCGCGGTGGAGGGTTGGGACACGGTGCTGCTGTGGGCGCTGCTGGTGCCGTTGTTCGAGACACTGCTTCAGCCGGTACGGCTGCGGGCGGCAGGAGAAATCTTCCCGCGCACAGAACAGCAGCGGCTCTGGACACTAATCGAGGAGCGTTACCGGCTGCTGGGCATTGACGAGAGCGCGCTGGAAGCCTTCCGCTTCGGCGGCGGCTGGCACCAGCTGGACCGTGCGGGACAGCAGCAGGCCCGCCTTCGTTTGCTGGACACCCTTGCCGCCGCCGACCTCGTGCAGCTTGCCGCACGTCACCGGATCCAGCGGCTGCAAGGGCTGATGGCTGGTTTCACCAAGAAGGCCAGGACGGGAACAGCCCTGGCACGCCGGGTGCTCACCAAAGAGCTGCAGCCGGTCGTCTCCGCGTACTTCGGGGGTGACTGGCTGGCTGTGCTGGATTACCTTCAGGCTCCCCCGCACCCGGATGAGGAGATCATCACCGCTCTGCCCGAGCCTCGTCTGTACGTCGGCATGGCCACGCAGACGGCCGGTATGGCTGCCGAGGCGGGCATCGCGGAGGACGAGGTCCATGCGATGCTCGCGGCCTTCCTCGGCGGCGGCAGTTCTCTGTCTCCGGTGGAGGAGCGGGCTGCGGCCCTGCGCGGCTGGTGGGCGGGCTTCGACCAGGCGCATGCCGGCCAGTCACGGGGAATGCCGTCGTTGTGGGGGCTGGTCGATCAGGATCTGATGAGTCTGAACCGGACCGAGCAGGGGTACACCCCTCAGTTGTACCGGCAGCGTCTGCCCGCCGATGTCCTGGAACGGGTGGGGCGGCTGTGGGAGACGGTGACGCTTGCGCGGTATCCCGGCAGCATCGTCAGCAACCCGCGCCCGCACCAGACCATGGCCGAAGCCCTCGGTCCCGCGGCCGAGTTCTGGCACGGCGTGGGCCTGACCGCCTGGTTCGTGTGCGAAGGCCCCTACTCTCGCACCACCTTGGACCGTGTCGACCGCTACTACAGCAAGCCGCTGGCCGCCCTGCGCGCGGCCGGATGCCCGGTCGACACCGCCTTCTTCCGCGAACTGCAAGCCGCCGAACAACTCCTGGGGCCGGAGGAGGAGATCACGGACAGCAAGGACAGTACGGTCGAGACCCCGTACGGGCAGATGACGTTCACCTCCAGCATGAGTCACGGTGCCCGCCGGGACGGCTTCGAGCGGGTACGGGACCTCATCACACGGCACCGGCGGGCCTGGGCCGAGCAGTATCTCGGTGCCTTCGTGGAGGGCCGCTGGCGCTCCGAGTTGGAGGAGGTCGCCCACCAGCATCACCGCTTCGTCGCCGTCAAGGGGCGTCCCCCCACGCTGCCCCAGTTCGCCCGGTTCGCGACCACAGCAGCCAACCACTGGACGGGCGGCGACCTGGGGGCGCTGTACACGGCCATCGGCGAGCCGACGCCATCCCAACAGGAGCGGCCTACCCGCCTACTGACTGAGGACGGCTACGACTTCGCCCGCCGGGTGTACCAGGAGCTGGGCGGCAAGCCCGTCGACCACTACACATGGGTGAACAACCCGGAAGAAACCCAGCGGCAGTGGCAGCTCAGCCGCCTGGCAACCGAAAGCCTGCGCCACCTCCAGCTACAGGAAGCACTCGGGCAGCCGCCGACCGCCAAGGAGTTCGGCGCCCAGCGTCTGACCTGGCCCTGGCCAGGCGAGGAAACCGAAGGCTGGCCCATCCTCCAGCGCGTCCTTGCCACGCTGACCCGTGCCAGCCTGGCCCCGGCCACTACCCGCTCCCCCACCAGCCCGCTACCCGGTGAGGAGAGCGGCACCCTGCAACTGCGGACGAGGGGAGCCAACGCAGCCATCCGCACCGAGCCGACGACGGTCCGCATCACCTGCACCGGCGCACCCGTTGACGTGTCCGCTGTACTCCTCACCCGCAACAACAAGGTACGCAGCGACCACGACCTCGTCTTCTACAACCACCCCAGTCACGACGGGGTCAGCGTCGGCGGGGACACCGTCACCGCCGACCTGGGCCTCATCCCTGACGACATCGCAATCATCGCCGTCATCGTCAGCATCGACCTCGAGGCCCAACCCGCCGCAGTCTTCGACCAGCACACCCAGTGGCAAGCAGACATCACCCAGCCCTCCCGCACCCAACTGGCCTTCACACCTGACCCCTTCTCCTCGGGTGAGACCGTCACCATCGCGGTGGAGCTCTATCGCCACACGACCGGATGGAAGGCCCGTGCCGTCGGGCAGGGCTACGACACCGGGCTGGCGGGCCTGGCCACCGACTACGGCATCGACGTCGAAGCCTGACGCCCCTGTCTGGTACGCGAAACTGTCGACGACCAGGTGAGTGCGGCCGCCGCCGTCGATCTCGCGTGCGAGAGCCGCTGCTGGTGCCCAACCTTCCAGGTGTTCCCGGGCCAGCTGGATCTTGCGCACACGATCTCCCCTTGGGTTTCCGTTCCGTCCCGGTACGTCAGGGAGGTTAGGGTGACCGTGACGCGCACCATGGGGGAAGTGAGCAAGGCACGCTGGAGGTGAGCATGGGGCTGCGCCCGACACACCTTGGCTACGCTTACCAGGACCTGCTCACCGCGCTGCGGCTGGTGGACCTGGCGGTGGGACGTGCGAATTCCCTGCTGGTCGACACGAAGATGTTCACCGGGGACCGATTTGATGACATCACGTGTGAGTGGGGCACCGGCAGCCGCGAGCGGCTGCAGATCAAGCACACGGATCATGACCGCGCGTTGTCGCTGGAGAGTTTCACGAAGGACAAGCGAGGCCTACGTCTGGATCTGCTCTTCTCCTCCATGGACCACGACTTCACCTCGGATCCGGGTGCCTCGCATCGCCTCGTGGTGCGCGACATGGAGCCGGAGGATCCCGAGCTGACCCGGGTGCTGCGCCCGGTCCACGCGAGCACCGATCCCGGGCCTGCACTGCACGGCTTGAACAGCAAACGGTTCCGTTTCGACGCCGCTGCGCTGCGTGCACACGCTCCGTGGAAGGAGATGCTCGCCCAGGTCAGTGATGACCTGCTCAACCGCGCTTGCGCATCCCTGGTCGTCGACACGGATCTTCCGGCGTGTTCGCTCAACATTCGCGAGCCCGGGCCAGCCGAGGCGGCCTTGCTGCACCGCATCACCGAAGAACTCGGTGCCGGACGGCCGCCGAACCGGCACCGCACGCCCGAGGAGGTGGCGCTGGCCCTGATCGAGGCGGCCAAAGCGGCGCGCAGCCGGGCGGGGACCGTGATGGTCGAGGACCTGCTTCCTCGTCTGAGTCTGGAAGTCGACTTCGGAGCGGTCCGTGAGGGGCACCCCGTGGACCGTGCCACCGAGGTGAGACGTCCTACGGTGCTCACGGGCGTGGTCGCGGCCGTGAAGGACGCTGCTCAGCAGGGGGATGTCGTGGTGGTCACCGGTACTCCCGGCATCGGCAAGTCGTGGTTGTGCGAGCAGCTCGGGGATGCGCTGCGGGAGACCTGGCTGGCGGTGCGGCATCACTGCTGGCTCGGCGCTGCGGACATCGACCGTGAGCAGCGTGTGCTGACCGAGGTCGTGATCGGCAGCCTGCTGAAGCAGCTGGGGACGGCCGTTCCGGAGGCGCTGGCGCAGGTCAGGCCACGCTACGCGGCCACGCCGGAGACGCTCACGGCCGCGGTCACTGCCGCGCGCGGCCTGGCACCGGACCGGCCGATCGCGCTGATCGTGGACGGTATCGACCATGTCAGCCGGGTTCTTGGATCCACCACCGGCAGCGCCTTTCGTCCGCGGGTGGACCCGGCGGCCTCTCTGGTCGCGGACCTCTCCGCCCTGGAACTGCCGCCCGGTGTCGTACTCGTCCTGGCCAGTCAGCCCGGCCCTCACCTCGAGGCCGTCGACGCCGGTGCCTCCCGTCTCACCGTTGCCCCGCTCAACCGCGCCGAACTGCATGCTCTGGCGGACCGCCTGGGCGTGTTGACGGCCCTGGCGTCCTCCTCTGCCGGTGAGGGGCTCGATCCCGCTGCGCGGGCGGCGGCCGCGGTCGCACTGATCGAGGAGCGCTCTCGAGGCAACGCCCTGTACGCCACGTATTTGTGCCGGCAGGCCGTTGGTCCTGCCCCGGGCCTGGGAGCGGCGCCGGCGCCGGATGGTGCTGGCGATCCTCTGGAGAGGTTGCGGACGGTGCCGTCGTCGGCGCACGACCTCGACGACTACTACGCCTATCTGCTGGCCGGTCTGACCCCCGGGCAGCGTTCTGCTGTCAGCATGCTCGCGGTATGCGACTTCGCTGTGAGTGCATCGGAGCTCGAGGAAATTTTCCCGCTGCCCGGAATGCAACTCGGTGCCGCGCTGAACAGCGTGGCACCGATCGTCGCGCAGCAGCCGGGCATCGGCGGACTGAAGATCCATCATGAGAGCTTCAGCCGCTTCATCCGCCGGGCCGACGGCGACGACAGGTGGGTCGATCAGGTCCGGTCCCAGGCCGCCGACTGGTTGTCCCAGCGGGGCTTCTTCACCGATCCCCGCGCGTTCCGGCACCTGCCCGAACTGCTGGCCGCTCTGGGGCGCGATGACGAACTCGCTCTGCTGATCGAACCCGATTTCCTCTCCCGCGCGATTGCCGGGCTGCAGCCTCCTCAGGCCATCGTCCACACTCTGACCGTTGCCGCGCGGCGTGCGGCGGTCCGCAACGACTGGCCCACACTGGTGCGCTGCGTCGAACTGAGCCGGGCGCGGGCGACGTATGAGGACGAAGGCCTGCCGGGTTCCCTGGTGCCGTATGCGGATGTGCTGGTGGCGCTGGTGGGAGCCGACCGCGTGGCGGCAAGCCTGATGTACGAGGGTGTGACCACGATGGCGGCGCGGTGGGGCCTGCAGCTGTGTGCGGCGGTCGACCGGGCCGGCTGTGCCGCCCCGTGGGAGGCGTACCTGACGGCCTGGGCCGAGGCACGCAAGGATGAGCGTGTCCACTACGGTTCCGAGAGCGATGAGTCGGTGTTCCTGGCGGAGTTGCGCGGACGGATCCGGTTGCCGGCCCGGGCTGCTGACGATGTCGAGCTCGGGCAGGTCCCGCGTACGCTCGCGCAGCGGGTGGCCCGGTTCCTCGGCCAGGAGGCTCTGACGTCGCCTGAGGATGCGCTGGGTGTGCTGTTGGACTGTCTGGGTCCAGACCCGTTGCTCGAGAGCGCGGAGCTCATCGAGCAGCCCGACCGCCGCGCGGCCCTTTTGCTGCACCTTGCGGACGCCCATGGCACGGCGGGCGGCGCGCTGCCGTCTGCCCGCGCGCTGGCCACCGCGGCCTGGGCCAGCGGGCCGTGCGACCCGCGGCGCCTGCTCCGCCATGGCGTGGCAGTGTCGGACCTTGCCGAGGAGATCTTTTCCGGGGACATCGCCGCGGTTCTCGCGGAAGCAACACAGGATGTACTGACCGACCGTGCCAGCGGCCTGTCCGGCCCGGTGAACAGGTGGCTGACACTGCTGGCCGTGGCCCATGCCGCCGATCCGCAGGCGCCCGCCCGACTGCTTCCCCTCCTGGACGGCGATGGCTTCTACCATGCCTGGCTGCGCTTCACCCTGGCCACCGTCGGCCTGCACCGCGACGTCGAGGCGGGCATCCTCACAGCCGAAACCGCGTCCGCGACCGTGCGTGTGGCGCTCGAACAACTGGCCCAGCATGCAAACGCGTTCACGGGCAGCCCCCGGGCTTGCGATCTTGCGGACATCCACCAGCAGGTGCGGCAGGTGTTGCACGACGCCGTCGCCCTGTTGCGTGGCGATGATGTCGCTGCGGGCATCGCCTTCCTGCAAGCCGTCAGCGAGGGCACCACCACCTCTCTCATGGGCATGGCCGGAACCGGCCCGCTGATCACTACGGAGCTGGTGTCCCTGCTCGTCGGGAGCGTCGGCCAGGCAGGGGCCGACGTCGTGCACGAGCTCTTGCGCACGTTGCGCGGAGCGCAAGCCGAGCGCCGTGCGCTGTATGCGGAGGACGCCGACTTCGAGCTTGAGATGGCCCGCGTGAGTCTCGCCTGCGACGACCCGCACGAGGCGAAGCGGTGCTGGGAGCGTGCCGCCCGCTACTTGGGGGCCTATGGCGGTCACAAGGACATCACCATCGAGGAGCTGCTGGATCCGCTGCCTCAGCTCCTGCAGGCCGATCCCGTCCAGGCGCAGGTGCGTCTGGCGCGCACGCAGCCTCTTGTCTATCTCGTCGCGGACTGCACCGACGGGCGGGGCACGGCGGGAACGCCGCAGGAGTGGTGGCGTTCCCTTGCGCGCCTGGATCCGCGGGGTGCCGCGCAGTTGGGCGCCCAGGTGCTGCTGGCTGAGCCTGGGCTGCCCGATGGCCGGGTGAGCGCGGCCCACCGGCAGCTGCTGGCCACTCAGGCTGACACGGCCGACCCCGTCGTCCTGGCCGCGCTCCGCATCGCCGCTGGACCCGATGGCCGCAGCATCCAGCAGGACGTTGCTCTGCTCACCAGGCTCGCTGATCTGCCCGGCGACGACGCGGCCCGCACATCGCGTCTCCTGCCGGTGCTGGCCAATGCAATCACCTCCACCTACGACGACCAGACACTGATCGCCGCATCGCAGGCTGCCGGGGACGAGCGCACTTCTGCCCTGCGCACAGCAGCACAGCGTTGTGGCGGTGAGGGCGGCTTGCCCTGGGCGCCCCGCCCCGCGCCCAACAACACCTCACGTGACTGGTTCGGCCCCGAGAAGCACCCCACCACAGACGCGTATCTGCACGCCCAGCAGCGCCCGACGCTGCCAGAAGGTGCTGCTGGCGCGCTTGCTGCGGTCCGTGACCGCAGCAGCAAGGCATACGATGCCCCCTCGGGCCCACGGTGGTCGAGGGATGCCCTGGCCAATGCGGTCGGGTGGCGACTCTTGGAGGTCATCGACGGTCAGGGAGCAGACGCAGCCGCCCAGTTCCTGCACCGGATCGCCGACGAGATAAACGCCTCCAACCCTCTTGAGCTGCTGGCCGACCTCGCCTTGGGGCTCCGCTTGCGCCAGGACAGCGATCCTGGTGTCTTCGGCCCTCTCGCCGCCACGGCGGGCATGCTCGCCTACACCAAGATGCGAGGCGGCGGCGGATGGCGTTCCTTCGGCGGCAATGACCGGCTGGATCTGTGGCAGCAGGCGCACTCCGCGGACCCGGCCACCGCAGCCCGCAACCTCGCAGACCAGGTGGCCCAGGCCGTCGCCGAGGCGTCCTACAGCCGCACTATCGGTGTCAGCCTGGCCCTGGTCTCGGCGTTCGCTGTTCAGCCCCCGCTCGCTTCACCCCCGGCTGTCAGCGCTTTCGCCTGCTGGGATGCGGCGTATGGCGTCATCGCCCACCGTCTGCCGGGCCGTGCCCGTCTCGGTCAGGGCGCCTACCACCCGGTGCCGGAGCAGGCGACCCAGCACGACATCGACACCGCACTGTGCGAACTTGCGTTGGCCACGATTGCCCTGCCTGAACGCGGCGACAAGCGCCGCGCCCTGATCACAGCGACGGTTCTGCTGGCCAGCCGTTCCGGCCAGGCGCAGGCAGCCCTGGCGCGCGTCCTCTCCTTCGACCTCGGAGCCGGCCCCCTGACCTGGATCCTGACCGTCCTACAAGGACACCTGCCCGACGGACCTCTGGATGCCGCCCTTCTCGCACAGCTCGTCACGCTGTGCGGCAGTGACGTGCTGTCCGTCCGTGCGGATGCGTCCGCCATCCTGGCCCGCGCTGGCCACCAGGCGCCCGCCCCCGCGGCAACGGCAGCCCATCCGACACTCGCACGCGCCATCGCCGCCGCCCTCTCCCCCAGCGAGGACAGCGCATGAACAACCCTCGGGAGTTCGCAACCCACCTCGTCGACCACTACCTGGGCGACCGCCTAAACGCCGCCGGCAGTCCGGCCGGGCTCCGCGAGACCGTCATCGATCTCGTGATCAATGCTCTTCCCGACGTCGAGACGCTCATGAGCATGCAGCTGGACCTTCTGACCAATGGACGCCGCAGCCAGCTTCCCGACGCCTATCTCGCCGACCAGGCCGCCGCCGAAGACGCCCTGCAACGCGCTGCCGCCGGCCTGCGTGCCGCGCTTGCCCAAGTGGGACATCTCGGCAACGCCCAGAACTTCGAACGCGGCGCGGCCGCGCGACTGCGCGATGACCCCCGCGCGGCCCTGCGTGCCGAACTCGCCCGCATTCCCCGCCCTCTGACTCGTCCCAAGGCCCTGGCGTGGTCGCTTGATCCAGCACCGTGGTTCAGTGAGAGCCATCAAGCGGACAAGCCCTGGCCGCCTTCCGGCTTCGCTTCGGTCGCGGGCCTGCGGTCCCTGCCGGGAAACGCCATGGCCTTTGCTCGCGTGGATGAAGGTCCACACGAGGGCTGGGTGCAGATCGGCTTGTTCGAGCGGCAGCGCACTCCTGCACGCCGATACCCGGATCAGCCCGCCCGCCAACTGCAGATCGCCGTCGGCCTGGAGGCCCTCGACGACGACCCGCCGCCCGGCACACTACCCGCCTCCCAGGCCCCCTGGCAGCTGTGGACCAGCCCGTGGCGGCGCCTGGGACTCGGCCTTACAACCGAGTCAGCAGCCGAGCACATCAGTGCCGCAGACCAGGCCTTGACGGCCCTCACTGACGCTGGAGCCTCTGGCCTGATCGATACGCCTCGCCCTCGCACCCTGAGCGGCCTCGGCCTGCCCCTCTACGTACTCGCACCCGCAGCCAGCGTCGTGGCCGCACTCGGCCTTGAACCCACAAAGGGAATCTGCGGGTTCAGCCTCAGCGACGCCACCGGTGAGGCACTGATTTGCCGCCAGTGGCACGGCCACCTCGTCCACGACGGAAACTACGAACCACTCCTGCCCGCGGTCGCGGGAGCTGATCTACTCATCCGGCCCGACCTGTTCGCCCGGCTGCACGACACGATCGGCGCCGCGCGCTGCCGAGCCGGCGTCAACGTCCACCACAAGTCAGCCGACGACACCCTCGACGACGAGGACTAAGGGCACCCCAGCGACGACGCTCCCATCAACCCACCTTCATGTGGCAGGCGTGCGGCGACCTCCTCATCCGCGCCGGCGACGGGGCTGTGCCTGAGCGGAGATGGTGTGCTGGGTCAGGTGGGCGAGGACTGCGTGATTAGCCTCCCAGCCGTCGGCGACCTTGGAGGCGGCTCCGGGGTGTGCGGGGTCGTTGGAGGGGTGGGCGTCGAGGAGTTCGGCGATGCCGGCGCGGGCCACGATGATGCAGGCGTGGCGGTGTCGTGAGGTGAGGACGCAAAGGCGGCCGGCTTCCAGGTGGAAGGCGGAGGCGTCGCCGCGGCCGGAGAGGGGGTGCAGGACGATGGTGACGCGGAATTCGCAGCCTTGGAGTCGGTTGGCGGTGTCGACGGTGACGCCGTGGAGTGGGGGGTACTGGCGGGCCAGGAGCGCACGGATGTGGTGGGCCTGGCTGCGATGGGCGGTGCCGATAGCGATGTCCCCCGGCTGCAGGACGTGGCCTTCGGGGTTTTCCTCGCAGGTGGTGATGGCGCCCCGGGCCAGCAGCCGCTCGGCGATGCCGAGGACGGCCTGGAAGGCTTCGATGTCGTGCTGGCCGGTGATGCGGGCTGGTAGTTCGAACAGAGCCCATCCGGTTCGGGCGGCGTGTTCGATGACCTCGTCAGTGGGGGTACGCATGCCGCGGATGGAGAACGTGAGGGTGCGGTCGGCTTCACGGCTTCCGGCGTGGAAGGGCGTGAAGGGGTAGAAGGCGTCGCTGATCAGGGGGACGGCTGAGGGCGGCAGGCGCCAGGACACGGGCAGAAAGTGGACGGGCAGGTCGGGGTTGTTGGCGAGCAGGACGGCGACCGCGCTGTTCATGGGGTCATGGGGCAGGCCGTGGAAGCGGTCGGTTTCGACCGCGGAGAAGGGGTCGAGTTGGCCGGGATCTCCGACGAAGAGGGCCCGGTCAAAGAGGCCGGCGGTCCACAAAAGCATGTCGGAACGCATCTGGTAGGCCTCGTCGATGATCGCCCACGGCCATCGGCGGTCGGTGACCGTGGCCCATTTCATGGCGGTTCCCACGATGACGTCGGCCCTCTTCTCGAGGGCTTCGATGCGGGTAGCGATACGGATGCCGGGATGTGCCTGCAGATCGTGCGGGACCGAGTGTTCCGTTGCGGTGAGCCGTACGGTGCGCAGATGCGGGTGGTGCCGGGCGAATCGCCGCACGAGTTGGTCGACCTGGCTGTTGGTCTGGGCGATGACGGGGCAGGGGGCGCTGGACTGCGCGAGGGCGTCGGCGGCTCGGGCGACCAGGGTGGATTTGCCAGCGCCGGGCGGGGAGTGCACGACGATTCCGCGGTGGGTGAGCGTGGGCAGCTGCTCCAGGATGGCGCGGGCGGCCGTATCCATCTGCTGCTGCGGCGACGGCCGGTGGGGAGGCGTCACTGTTCTTCCTCGCCCTCGTGCTCGTCGCTGTCGTCCGGCTGGTCGGCAGGAGGCCCGCCATGGGTCCAGGGGGTCTGTTCTCGTGAGGGAAATTCCGGCATCCGGTAGGAATCCGGTGCGATGGTGAACACGAGGAAGGCACCGTCTTCGGGCAGGACGTCGTAGGTGGGACGGTCGGCGTGGCCCATGCCTGCGGTGATCTCGAGTTCGACGAGAGTGTCGCCGTCGGCGGGAGTGATCTCGCAGATCTTGTAGCTGGCCTTGCGGTAGGCGTGGCAGGCCAGGAGCCGGCCGGGTTCCATGCGCAGGGGATCGGAGGTGGACACGGTGAACCGCGGCCGCCATTGTGGCCGTCCGGTGGGCCCGCGCAGGATGTGCTTGGAGTCGATCGCGGTGACGGTGCCGCCGAAGGCTTCGCCGGTGGTGCGCAGTTCGGCTCGTGCGAAGGGGTCGTCGGCGGTGCGTTCGGCGGCGAAGGCGGCTGCTGCGTGTTCCATGTCAGCCAGGCGGACGGCGGCGGCGACGGCTTGGTCGCGGGCCGGCCGGGGGCGTCCGTCCTGGGCCAGGTGCAGGCATTCGTCGGTGAATGCGGTGCGTTCGTGGTCCCAGCGGCGTGCGGTGCTCTTGGCTTCGGGGAGGGCCTGCAGGAGTGCGTAGGCCTGCCACATGAGGTCCCATGTGGGCTGCAGGTAGGTGGCCAGCAGGCGGTCGAGTTCTTGCAGGGTGCGGGTCTGCTCCTGGGCCAGGGCTTGTCGCCGGGCGCGGGCGTAGGCGTCGAACAGGGGCGCCAGGTGGTCGTTGTCGAAGGCGGCGTCGGTGGCTGGTCCCGCCGGGCGGTGGGTGGCCGGGTCTTCTGCTGCCAGTGCGGCGTCGCGTCCGGAGGCGGTGTGGCGGGGTGGGTCGATCCAGGCCAGCAGGGTGGCCAGGTCCTCGTCCTCGAGGGGGCTTTGGCCGCTGATCCAGTGCATGGAGAGGAAGCTGGTCATGGGGATGAGGGCGGCTGAGCCGGCCAGGTCGGCGCGGTCGGTGAGATAGGTGAGCCAGTGGCCCAGGCGCTGGACGGCCCGGGAGCCGGGAGCCTGGTCGTCGGCGGTGCGGAACCGCAGGTCGGCTCCGAGGTCTTTCAGGTGCTGCACGGTCTGGGGGTTGGGGACGAGGATCTGGGGGGCGTCGGTGTAGCGGCGTCGGGCCGGCTTGCTGGACGTGGCAGGCAGGTGTTCGCTGTGCCGCTGGCAGGCGTCGATGTAGGCGGTGACGGCGTCTGCCAGGGAAGCGAGCATGGGAGTGGTGCTGCCTGAGGGCGGGGTGAGCAGGAGTTGGGGGCGGCGGGGGTCGGTGCCCAGCATGACGGCCAGCGGTCGTGCGGCGGGTCCGGTCTGTTTCAGTGCCAGCAGCATCAGCGGCTGGTCGCTGAGGTGGAGGTGGCGCAGTTGGCTGGCGCGTTGGGCGTTGCCGGTGTGGGCGGCGCGCATGCGCAGGAGTGAGGTGAGGCGGATCATGCGGTGTCCGTCTGGAGGTCTGCGTGGATGCGCTGTGCGTGGCGCAGAGCCTGGGTGAGGTCTTTCTGGCTCCGTGAGGGGTGCAGGTGCCCGTCGGTGAGGGCCAGGGCCGTGGCGATGGTGTCGACTCCTGCGAGGTCGTCGCGGACTGCGGTGCCCAGGGCGGCGGTCTTGCCCTGGTTGCGGGCTTCGGTGCGGCAGTGGAAGGCCAGGTCGCAGTGGTGGCGGCAATCGGGGGTGTAGTTGGGCCGCACGGTGGCGAGCGCGGCAACGAGTTCACCGCGGGGCCGGGTCGGTTTCTGGTCGGGACCGGGCGCCAGATCGAAGGTGGTGTCGGGGGGAACTTTGCCCAGCAGTTCGGGCAGGCGCCGCAGTCTGCCGAGGTGGCGGCTCAGGTTCTTGATCTGCTTGTGGGCGCTGAAGGGCGTGGCGGTGGGGTGGCGGGTGAAGTTGCGCGGGTTGACCAGGACCACGGTGTCGGAGACGCGCTCTGGTGGCAGACCGTCCTCGGCGAGGAGTTCCCGCAGGGCCAGGACGTAGGCGGCGGCCTGGGTCAGCGCTGCGGTGGCCTTGAGGGGGTCGGGCTGTCCGTGGATGACGGGGAAGGATTTGATCTCTACAACATAGAAGACGCCCTCGCGCTGGAAGGCGATGACGTCGGGTTCGAGGTAGGCCTGGTGGCCGGCGACGGTCAGACGCAGTACGGGGTGGTCGAGCAGGGTGCGGGGGTCCGGCCTGCCGTGTGCTGCTCTGCGGATGCGGGAGCGGGTGTGGATGCGGCGCAGCCGCAGAGGGGACTTGTCGTCATCGCTGCCGACGCTGTTGACGTCCTCGTAGGACACCTCCGGCACGCTCAGGCCCAGGGCTTGGCGGAGCAGCGGTACCAGGGGGGCTCCGGCCTGGGCGGTGACCTTGCGTTCGAAGGCGAGGCCGTAGTCGAGGGCGAGCTGGGATTTTCTCAGCGGCCGCGGGAGGCCCAGATGGGCGGCGAGGGCGTCTTTGTCGATACCGGCCGCATCCAGCAGGGAGCGGCGCTCGCAGCTCGGATTGGCGGTCAAGGCTGCCAGGGTGCGTGCATTGTGCGGGATGGGCGCAGCGGTTCCGCGTAATACGCCCAGTCGTTCGTCGAGCGAGCTCACTGTTTTCCTTGGCGGGACAGGGCACAGCCGTGCTGGTTGCAGAGGCGGGTTTACGAAGTACGGCGCAGACGGGCGGTGTTGCGCAGGATGTTGCCGAAGATCTGCTCCGCGTCGCCGAGTTGCTGACGTGCGCGCTGGGCCGCTTCGGCGCGGGTGTCGGCGTCGTCGTCGGCGTGGATCTCCAGTTCCGCTGCGGCGGCCCGGCGCAGCGCGTCCAGGTCGAGCGGGCCCCGGGGGGCGTCGCCGTGGATGTTGCGGCTGTAGTGCAGCAGCAGCTGCTGGACGGGCTGTGGCATTCCGGCCTCGCCGGCGAGGTGTTCGGCGGCGTCGGCGAGCCGTAGGGCCGAGGTGAGGAAGTGGACGCGCTGGGTGAGCGGTCCCACCAGGCGCTGCTCCAGTGGCCAGGTGCTCAGGGCGAGCAGCGCGCGGGCTGGTGAGAGCAGGTCGGAGGTCAGCGCGGGGCAGATGTAGTAGGCGCGGCCGTAGGGGGCGGAGCGGAAGGAGCGTTCCTCGTCGCGGCGCAGGGTGGTCATGCGTGCCGTGTTCAGCGGGGTGGCGAAGAAAGCCTGGTGGACCTGGCTGAGCAGTTTGGGCGAGGCGGGGACGGTGAGCAGGGCGAGCGCCTGGTGGACCTGGTCGCGTACGGGCACGTCCTGGTTGGGCTCGACGACTGCCAGCGCGGGCTCAGGCCGGGCCCCTGGCTGCACCTCCGGCTGGGCCGTGTCCGGGACCTCAGTGATCCCGCACAGAACGTTCCACGCGTGTCGAGTGCGTGTCAGCTCCTCGCCCAGGGAGTTCACTTGGGCGGTGTCGTGTTGTGTGAGCGCCTGCCGGAGCGCCTCTTGCAGCTGCTGCATGCGCTTCTCGAGTGCGACCAGATGCTCATCCATGCCCGCATGCTAGCAGCCCCTCGTATATACCAGTTTCATTCCAGGAAAAAGCAAAGACCGATACCTGGTGGATCTGGTCGCGCACAGGCGCGACCAGATGGGGCTCGGCGACTGCGGGCGCGGCCGCCGGCTGAGCCATGTCCGGGCCGCACTGAGCCCGCACAGAACGTTCCAGGCGAGTCGACTGCGTGTCAAATCCACGCCTGAAAGGCGTACTTGGAAAGTAGCGTGTTGCGCGAGTGCCCGCCGGACCGCCTCCTGACGGCTGCCGCATGCGCTCCTCGAGAGCGGTCATGCGTTCGTCCGTGCCCGGAGGCCAACAGTCACTCGGGACTCCCAGTTTTACTCCAGGGAATTTGGTGTACAGTCCCGGGCTCATAAGGCACCACCGGTGCCCTCCTACGCCTCGCTTCCCAGAAGGGTGCACGAAGGCATGAGACTGCTCCACACTTCCGACTGGCATTTAGGCCACATCTTTCACGGGCACCCACGCGAAGAGGACTTCGACGCCGTCCTGGCCGAGATCGTGGCCATCGCCCAGGAAAGCCAGCCGGATCTGATCGTCCACAGCGGCGATCTGTTCCACCACTCCCGTCCCACCATCCGGGCAATGTCGCGCGCCATGGACACACTGATCGAACTCGCCGCCATCGCCCCCACCGTGGTCCTGGCCGGCAACCACGACTCCCCCGCATACTTCGAGTTCTTCGGCTCTATGAACGGACCGTCCCGGGGCCGGGGCTTGTTCTTCGCCGACCGGTTCCGCCCCGCGGACGACGGCGGTGTCCTCACCTTCGACGCCTGCGGCGGTGAGCAGCGAATCCGCCTGGCCGTCCTGCCATTCGTGCATCCGAACCGCTTCTGGCAGCACTCCGCGACCGGCACGTCGTACGCCGACTACGCCGAGGGGATGCGCGAGCTGCAGGCGGAGCTGATGAGGGCCATGCACGAGGGGTACGACCCCGACCGGGACATCCTGCTGTTCGCGGCCCACGTGTACGTCACCGGCGCCAAACGCTCCCCGAGCGAACGGGCCGTGGACGACGGCTTCGAAACCGGCCCCGAGAATCTTCCGGAGGTTTCCTACGCCGCCCTCGGGCACATCCACCGCCCGCAAACGGTGCGGGGCGCCAAGTGCACCGCCCGCTACGCCGGGAGTCCGCTCGCCATGGACTTCGGCGAAGCCGACGAATCCAAGAGCGTCGTGATCGTCGACGCCGACCCCGGACGACCGGTCAGGGCCCTGCCTCGCCGGCTCTCGAGCGGACGGCGCCTGACGCACTTCACCGGAACCCTCGAGGAACTCAGGGCCTTCTCTGCCCAGTACGACGGGACCTTCCTCAAACCGGTGATCACCGGCGAGGAACCCGGCGCACTCCTCAGCCACAAGATCGCCGAGATCGTCCCGGACGCGATCCTCGTCAGCCCCGCACCGGCACGGGAGGCGGCCGCCGACGCCGTCATGGACGGTGACCCCGGCGAGGAGCCGGAACTGCCCGACGCCTTCCGCGCCTACCTGGCATCCGAGGGGCTGAACGGCGCTGCCGCGGAATCCACCGTCACCGCATTCACCCACCTGCTCAACGAGCTCGACGACGAGACGCTGCCCCCGGCCCCGGCCCCGGCCGAGGAAATGCTCCGCGCTGCTCTGGAAAACACCTGGACGGAGGCGTCGTGAAGCCCAGCCTGCTCATCGTCAGCGGAATGCGCAGCTACCACGGCACCTGCACCATCGACTTCACCGGGAAGCGCCGGTTCGCCATCCTGGGCCCTACCGGCGCCGGCAAGTCCACTGTCCTCGATGGGCTCACCTTCGGCCTGTACGGGGCGAGCTCGTGGTCGAACAAACCCGAGGAAGCCTACGAGCTGATCAGCACCGGCAGCCCCAGCATGCACGTGACGCTCGAGTTTTCCGTGAACGGCCGCCCGTGGCGGGTGCGGCGCACCCTGTACGCAAACCGCAAGAAGCCGCAGGTCCTTCTGGAGTCCATGGCCGAAGGGGGCTCCGACCTGCGGGTCGACAACATGCGCGCGGTGACAGAAGCCGTCACCCAGCTCATCGGGCTTGACTGGAAGGGCTTCGTCAGCACGGTGCTGCTGCCTCAGGGGAAGTTCGACACCCTGCTCAAAGCGAACAGAGGCGACCGTGCCGACATCCTGCGGCACGTCTTCGGCATCAACGAACTGGAACGCGTCCGCAAGCACGCCGGCGTTCGACTGGAGCGCTTGAGCGCGGGCATCCTCGACGCCAGGAGTGCCCGGGCGGGCCTCCTGGGAGACCCCCAGGCCGTCGCCGCGCAGGCGGCGCTGGATGTGGAGCGTACGCGTGGCATCGCGGCCGGCCGGCGCGAGCGGCTGGCCTCTCTGCGCGCGGCACAAGGGCGGGCCGTCGCACACAAGCACCGCAAGGCCGCTCTGGACAAGGCGGCACGGCTGCTGCGTGAGCGCAGCGTCCCGGATGCGGCTGTCACCCTGGCCATGCTGGCCGAGGCGAAGACGGAGATCGATGCCGAAGCCGCAGCGCAGGAGGCGGCCGGACGCGATCTGAGCCTGAAGCTGGACGCGGCGCAGGCCGCCCTGGAGGCGGCCACGCAGGCCGGTGACACGGTCCGGTCCCTGTCCGGTGCGGTGACTGTGCTGTCCGGCCTGCCGGGCCGTACAGCCGGGTTGGACGCCCTGGTGCAGCGGCTTGAACAGGAGCAGCTGCAGCACGGCGAACATGAGCAGGAGCACACGCAAGCACAGCAGGAGCTGGCCGAGCACGAGCAGCGCCTGGCGGTTCTCGTCGAGAAGGCCGACCTGGCACAGCATGCCGTCACCCAGGCCCGCGCGCACACCGACCAGATCCAGGAGGCCGTCCGGGCCCCGCTGCAGGAAGCCACCGCTGCGGCGGCACACCTGCAGTCGGCCAACACGGCGCTCGCGACAGTCGAGGAGCAGCGCGGTCACGTCGACAAGCTGGAAGCTGAGCTACGTCAACTGCGCGAGGCATGGGAAGAAGCCGAGGAGGCTCTTGCTGCGGCACTGCGTGGCGAAGCCGCCCACACGGCAGGTTCCACTCTGGCGCCAGGGGACGCCTGCCCGGTCTGCATCCGGCCCCTCCCAGACGACTTCATTCCCCCCACCCCACTGGACGGCAAGGCGCTTGGCAAAGCCAGAGGTAGGCGCACCAAATCCTCGAAAGCCGTGAACACAGCTGTAACCGCCGCGGCGGAGGCAACAGCCCAGCTGAACACGACCGAGCAGACGGCCCAGAAGCACCAGCGCGCACATCTGGCCGCCCACGAGCGCATGGACACTTCACTGCTTCAGCTGCAGGAGCTGGTGGACACGATGCGGCCGACCGTCGTGCCGGGCGTGGCCACGGCTCTGGACACGCTGAGCCGGCAGACGGCCACGCAGGCGCGTGCCCTCGCGGGCAGCGACCCCAAGAACCGGGCCCAGATCACCCGTGCGGTCAAGACACTCGTCCAGCCGCTGCGCGCTACGGAAGCAGAAACGCTCGCGGCCCACACGAGCGCCCAAGCAGAGCTGGCGACCGCGCAGGCCGAGAAGGAGGCGGCCCGGGCCGACCTCAAACGCCAGCGCAGCCGCTTGCAGCGCGAACGTAAACGGCTGGAGAAGACCCAACTGCAGTACGAGAGCGACCTGCAGACACTGCTGAGCGAGGTCACCGAGCTCCCGGCCTCGATACGACCCGCCCAGGACACACCGCAAGACCTCCCCTCCCCGAAAGACATCGCCTCAGCGCTGGAGACAGCCGGTCAGCGCCTCGCGCAACTCGAACAGACAGCACAGGCACGCGACGAAGCACAGCAGGCCCTCGCCGAGCACACCGAGGACCGGCAGGCCCTGGACGGACGCCGCCAGCGCAAGGTGGAGACGCCCACCCGCAATCTCATCAAGAAGCTGGAGCGCTGGGCGGACGCCGCCACCGATGCCGAAAGTCTCCTTGACGGCGAGACGCCCAAGGAACTGCCTCCTGCCCCGGACGGATCCGACCTGGCCTTCGTCGGCGCCTACTACCAGGCCCTCGCCTCCATGAGCCAGCAACTGACGGGCGCACTGAAACAATCCGGGCAGCAAGCCACGGACGCCATCCACGCGTTCGAGAAGGACCTCACCCTCCAAGCCGGGACCGCCGCCGACGAAACCGACGATGACCCGGGCTTCCCGGTGCCGGAAAAGAGCGACCTGCTGGCACCCGCCGTTCTCGACCCGCTCAGCCGCAAGACGAGCGCCGCGGAAGCAGCGCACGACAAGGCCAAGTCCGACCTGCGTACCGCGCAGTCCCAAATCCCCTACGCCGAGGCACTGGAAGCTGCCATCACCGCCGCGGATGAACAGGCCGCAGTGTGGAGGAGAGTGAGCGACCAGCTCACCGACACGAAGTTCCTCACCTATCTCACAAACCAGCGCACCCATGCGCTGCTCCGCTACGGGAGCAGAATCCTCCAGCAGATCTCCACCGGGCTCTATGCGTTCACCGACGACTTCAAGATCGTGGAGTCCGCCACGAATTTCGTGCGCGGCCCAGAAACCCTCTCCGGCGGGGAGAAATTCCAGACCTCCCTCGCGCTGGCACTGGCATTCGTGGAACTTCACAACCGCAGCAGCAGCAAGCTGGAGAGCCTGTTCTTGGACGAAGGGTTCGGCTCGCTGGACGCCGACCGCCTGGACGCCACCCTTCCCGTCCTGAGCAACGCTGCGATCCGGGACAAGACCCTCGCGGTCATCAGCCACCTGTATCCGGTGGCCGACGCCGTCGAAGACGTGCTGTTCGTCGAAAAGACCGCCCAAGGCTCCACAGCCACCTGGCTCACGGCGCAAGAACGCGCCACGATCATCCGCGACGGGATCCGGCGCATGCTGGAACACGCCTGAGCAACACCGGGCCGGCCATCAGTGGCGCCAAGGAGCCGTCCGCCCCAGGGCAGCACCTTGGACACCGGTAGCTCTCCTCCCTTTTCCTGCGCCCGGCCAATCCCGTACACGTCCCCCCGGCGCATGCAGGCGACCCAGGAAGCCCTGCGGCCGGCGCTGACAAGCATTCAGCTCAGCGCCGACCGCGGCCTTCCACCCCAGGCACCGCAACAGGACCGGCCAGCGCCGGGCCGCCCCCCGACGCCCCGGCACAAGCCCGCCCTTTGGAGCAGCCGGGCCTTCGAGAAGCACGCCTCCTCCCAGCGAAGTCGCCGACGCGCACAGGCGGTGCGGGCTGACGGCTCCGCCGTACCCGCCCTCCCCCGGGCATGACGCCGCATCACGGCCCTGACAAACGGCCGTCGGGAATGCCAGTGCCGTCCGCCTTCACCGCCAACACCCGGCACCAGCACCGCACTTCCGATCCTTTCCACAATTCGTACCCATGTAAGGAGCAGACCGCATGAGTGACTCCTCTGCCGGCGCGCAGGGTGCCGGCAAAGCGGTGTTCACCGCCCGCACGGGGCGGCTGGCCGCGCTGCCACGGTTGCTGTCGCTGGACCAGAGAGGCGAGCTGACCAGCGCGCACGTGAAGCTCGTCGCCACAGCCGTGGGCCGCTCGGAGCGGGCGGTGTGGCGATGGGTCGCCAAGGCGCGCGCCACCGGCCACGTCGATACGGCGTCCCGGACACGGTTCAGCGTCACCCCTGAACTGCGGCGGCTGCTGGTGGTGTGGGGAGGCAACGCCTCCGCCGTGCACCGTGAACTCAAGCAGCGGGCCCTGGCCGATCCCCGGCTGCCTGCGGCCCCATCGCTGTCAACGATCCACCGGGCGCTGCGCCGGGATCTGACGCCCGGGGAGCGGGCCGGGCTCGCCAAAGGGGAGGCCGCCCGGCGGGCCTTCGACGTGTTCGGGCAACGCCCGCCCGCGCACCGCAACGCCGCCTGGGAGGGCGACCACAAGTGTGTGCCCGTGCGCGTGCTGCTCGAGGACCAGCTCGTGCAGCCCTGGGTGACCTGGTTCATCGACTGCCACACCAAAGTCATCACGGGAGTGGCCGTGACCCCCCACGCTCCCAGCGCGGATGCAGTGCTGGCGGCCCTGCGGATGGCCCTGGACCGTGCCGAGCCCTTCGGCCCTGCCGGCGGCCTGCCGAGCTTGATCAGGGTGGACCGCGGCAAGGAGTTCCTGTGTGCCACCGTCGCCTCGGCCCTGGGCGCCTTCGCCGTGCCCGTCGTCGACCTCCCGGCCTACAGCCCGCACCTGAAGGGCACCATCGAGGCGCTCAACGGCGCGGTCGAGGACATGCTGTTCGTCTCCATGCCGCGCTACGTGCACCGGCAGACGCTCACCGGCGGGCGCACCGCGGATCCGGACGAGCCCGCGCTCTCCTTCGAGGCGTTCGTGGAACTGCTGCTGAAGTGGGTGCACTGGTGGAACACCGAGCACCAGCCCAGGGCGCTGGGCGGCCGTACCCCGATGCAGGCGTGGTCGTGCGACCCCACTCCCCTGCAAGATGTTCCCGCCGGGCAGCTGGCCCATTTCGGGCTCGAGGACGACGGACGCACCCGCGCCATCACCACGCAGGGCGTGCGGTGGCGCAACCGCCACTACATCGCCCCTTGGATGGTGGGCCAGGCCGGCGTCCGCGTCGCGGTGCGCCACCTGCCCCACCACGACCTGACCATCGAGGTCTTCGGCCTGGACGGCGTACACCTGGGCAGCGCCGTCCTGGCCGAGGCGGCCAGCGAGGAACAGGTCAGCCAGGTCCGCAAGGCCCGCACCGCCAAGGCGCGGCGGCTTCGCGCGGACATGAAGGCCGCCGCACGGCTGCGCCGCGAACGCTTCGAGGCCGTCACCACCGCCACCCCGCCCGAGCGCCTGGGTGCGCTGACCGAGGCGGAGGCCGAGGCAGAACTTGCCGAATCGGACGCCGCGGACCTGCGGCGGGCGGACCCCGGCTACATCCCGCACCAGCCCGTCCCGGACGGCTGGGCCCGCCCGGTCCCCCCGGCTGCGGACGAGCCGGGAAACGACACTTCTGAGGAGAACGCGTGAGCGGCGACATGGACTACGGCAGGCTGCCCGCAGAGGACGAGGACCACTTCCACCGCCTCGATGCGCACCTGGTGGCCACCGACACGCTCATGACGACCCTGGACGACGTCCAGGCGACGATCGACGCCAAGGCCATGATGGTCGCCTACGGAGCAGCCGGATACGGCAAGACGATGTCGGTGAACTCAGCGCTGCGCAAGATCGCCCCCGATAACACCTACCGCCTGGAGCTGCGCTCGGGACCGACCCCCCGCGACATCCGCCACGGACTGTTCAACGCCCTGGGACTGCCCGGAGAACCGCCGACCCGGCCGATCGAATTCGACACCCTCCTGAAGGAGACGCTGTCGCAGACGTTCCGCGTGCTGGTGTGCGACGAGGCCCAGTGGATGGGCCGCAGTTCGTTCGAGTACTGGCGCCACCTGTGGGACGACCGCAACACCGACATCGCAGTGATCTTCGCCGGCGGCGATGGCTGCTACAAGGTCCTCAAGCGGGAACCGATGCTGGCGTCACGGATCTTCATCTGGCAGAAGTTCACGCGCATGCCCGAGGCCGAAGTCGTCGGCACGCTGCCGGCGTTCCACTCCCTGTGGGCCGGGGTGGACCCGCAGATGATCCGCAACATCGACCGGGCCGCGGCCCACGGCAACTTCCGCAACTGGGCCACCATCACCAAACACATGCTCAACGGCATGAAGAAGAAGGGCCTGACCGAGGTCAAGCAGGATCTCGTCAACTGGGTGTACAGCAAGCTGGGCGGCATGTAGCAGCCGCCGCATGCGCGGCGGCCCCGGCGAGCCCGGGCCGCCGCCGACAACCTCGCGCTCCGCACAGACAGACCGGCCCTTGCGTCTCTCCGCATCCGGGACCGGTCTGTGCGGTGCGCGGCCGGAAGGGAGGCGGTGGCCATGGTCTACGGCGACGTGACGATCGTGGTGGACGAACAGGACGACCTGTTCTACACCCGGGCGGCGCTGCAGGCCCACCGGCCCGGGGAAGGCCGCATCACCGTGCAGCCGACGCCGGCCAGTGGAAGCCCGGCCGCGCTGGCGCACGACATGCTGTATGCGCTGGGCAAGCGGCTGGCCCCCGGGCCCAACTCCCCCGATGTGTGGCTGGATTCGGTCAACGCGGCCTGGCTCGCCACAGCTGCTTGGGGTGTCGCGATGGGGGTGCGGCACGTTGTGGTCCCCCGGGCCCACCTGCTGACCCTCCGGCGGATCGACCAACTGCTCGCCTGGCGCGAGTCGACGGGCGCCCAGCTGACCCTGCTGTGGCACAAGCCTCCGCACGGCCTGCCACCGGCACTGGCCCGCGTGGAGCGCCGCATCAGCGGCCGGGACCAGTTCGAGGCCCTCCTCGCCGAGCCGGGACCGATACCCACGCGCCCGTCCTTTCCTCCCGCTACGCCGGCGATGACGGGAGCGGCGGAGGTGGAGATGGGGCACTCCCCCACCCGGCAGCCGCCGGATGCCCTACCGCAGTCGATGAAGCCGCGACGACAGGCTCACCCCTGCACCGGCGCGATGGCGACAGCGCAGCTGTCCCAACCCGCCCCTGCCCTCAAGCTCGCGTCCGAAGACACCACCGCTCTGGCCACTCTCGCGCACCCGCTCATCGCAGGAGCGCTCAGCGTGCTGGCCTTCACCCGGGTCGGCCTGGGCAGCCTGCGCTTCACCCGCGACCTCGACATCACCGGCGCCGTCTCCACCATCAAGCTCCACGGGGTCGGCCATCGAAGCTGCCCGCTGTACGCGGTCCCTGCCTGGGCACGCCCGCTGCTGGCCGGCGCCCGCGCCCACCACCGCCTGACGGGCCAGCCCGGGGACAGCGTGTTCGCCCCCGTGCTAGTCGCCCAGGCACGCCATCTGCGTGCACACGCCGGGCGTCTGCCCCGACTCGACTTGGCCCGGCCCGCCGACATGCTTGTCCCGTGAGCTGGGGTGCCGACCGTCCGCACTGCGCGCCACACGGCACAGCTGAGGTTGCCGTTCGCGGCAGCCACCGCCCACGGTGGGAGGGCAAGGAGCGGTGGAAGCAGTCCCAACCGCCCCGCTCTGTCGTGTGCCGCAAGGTCAGCAGTTGTCGGGCACCGGCACGGCTTTCAGCAGGCCCGGGAGTGCGGGCAGGACATCGTCGTAGAGGGTCTCCTGCTCGCAGCCGTGCCCGCCGGTTCGGGCGATCTCGTCGGCCAGATCGCGCAGGGCCTCGATGCCCTGGTGCGCAAGCCGGGCGGCGAGCTTGCGGTTCTCCTCCAGTTTCGCGGGCTCCTGGTGGTATTTGGTGCCGGCACGGTAGAGGTCGACGGTCATAGCGACGGGGGCGACGGGCCGCCCGATGCGGTCGGCGAGGTTCCCGATGATGCGGATGCCGTGGGCGTCGAGGTCGCCCCATGCCGCAACGGGCAGGCCGTCGAGGCCGCGGAGGAACTCGGCCAGCCCGTCGGTTGCGTAGCCCTTGCCCCAGATACACAGCCAGGTATCGGCGATCTCCGGGATCTTGCAGACTTGTTCGAAGGTGTCCTCGTTCTCGATCAGGAAGATGCCCTGGGCGTCACAGGAGATCATGCCGAGGGCGCGGACACCGCGGGCGGGAAGGGCGAGCCAGGGGTTGCAGGCTGCCGCATCGGCGATGACGGTTCCGACGCGCCACTGCAGGGGGCCGCGGATGCGTAGTTCGGTGTCGGCCTTGTCGACGGCCTGGTCGAAGGGGATGCCGATCAGGTTGGAGAAGGCCTGCTGCCTGGCTGGGGTCCAGGCGCTCTTGGTGTTGCGCAGGCTGCGTCCGGCGAGTTCCTTAGCGGTGATCTTGCGGGGGGTGTCCTGGGCGGGCCACCAGATGCCAGCGGCCCGGATGGCGACCTCGTACACGCGCCAGTCCTCGGCTCGTGTGGCGGTGTCTTCGGGGATCTTCAGGAGGCGCCCGGGTGGTGTCTTGGCCAGCAGCGCGTATTCATGGGCGAGTTGAGGGACGCCGGACATGACGTCGAGGAGCTCGCGGTGCAGGTCTTCGGGGTGCTGTCGGCCTTGGAGTTCGGCGAGTTTGTCCTCGGCGAGTTCGGCCCACGACTGGGTCAGGGTCCATGACCGCGGGCTGTAGGCGGTGCCGTTGACGACGTCGCAGCGCAGGATGACGGCGCCGCAGCGGATGAGGTCGACAACGGTCTGCCAGGCGTTGTCGCCGAGGTCGGCTTGGATGGTGGGCCAGCGCTTGGTGGTTTTGGTCCGCAGGACCTTCATCAGTTGTCGGGTGGTCAGGGCGGGCGGCGGCTCATAGGGGCTGACGGGGTGGTCGGCGACGAGGTCGACCTGCCGGGGGCTGACCCGCCGTCGCTGGTCCCTGGGGACGCTCACGTGGATGGTGTCGTTGGCGTCCTTGGTGATGCGCGGCAGGGTGACGGCGGTGATGCCCGGCGGCAGGTTACGCAAGGGGACGGTCTCGCGGCCGTGCGCCTCGCCGATGAGGAGTGGAGGCCTGGGGGTGGGATCAGACATGGGCGCGTCCTGCGGTGATCCAGTCTTCGGTGAGTTGGGTACGGTCACCGTTGCTGTCGAAGGCCCAGATGTTGGTGGGCTGGTTGATGATGTCGGCCGCTGATGCGTGGACGAACCACAGCAGTTCCCCGCAGACATCGGCGGCGTCGGCGAGGACGCTGTCCTGGCAGGTGCCGAGGATGGTCAGGTGTTGGTCACGGGCGACGTCACGCAGGGCGGCGAGCATGTCCTTGCGGTTGACCTCCCCGAGGCTGTTGCCGAGTTCGTCCAGGATCAGGACTCTGCCCTGGGTCTGGGAGTCGGCCAGGAGTGCCGCGAGGACCAGCAGGATGGCATGCACCTTGACCTGGGCGCTGTTGGCGTTCTCTCGGTAGGAGACATATCCGCCGCTGCGGGAGCGTTTCCACCGCGGGATGACTTGCCACTGCCAGTCACCCGCGCCCTGGGGGCGGACGCTGATGTGCTCGAGCTTGGCTCCGTGGCCGTCGCCACGCAGGTCGAGGTCGTTGAAGGCGGCACTGATCTGGGCGAAGAGGCCGTCAAGGTGCTTTTCGATCATGTCCTGGAGGGTTTCCAGGTTGCGGACGCAGGTGGCGACCCCGGTGGTGAGTTCTGCGATCGCCTGTTCCCGGGCGTGCTGGTCGCGGGTAATGCGCATTGCGGCCACTTCGTCCTGGTCGCGGTGGCCGGCGAGGCGGTTGTCCAGCGGTGCTGCCACGTCCGTGAAGGTGAGGGTGGGCAGGACCGTAGGGTCGGTGTCGGAGAAGGCCCGCATCGTCTCCTCTCCGGCGCGGAGGTCTTCGCCGACGTCTGCGCCTGGGGTGCCGTCCAGCCCGTAGTACTCGTAGGCCTTGCGTAGTTCGTCCTGCGCCTGTCGGTGCAGGGTCGCCGGCCGGGGTGAACGAGCCTGGTCCGATGCCGGGTCCAAGAGGCGGACGGCGTCTTCGAGGGTGCCGTCCCACTGCAGCTGCCACTGGGCTGCTGCGACTTGGCTGCGCTGGCGTTCAAGAGCCGCCAGGGTGCGGTGCCGTTCCTTGAGCGCCTTGCTGACCGCTTCAAGTTTGAGCTTTGCATTGGCGAGGAGCTGCTCGTGGGAGGCGTGCCGGGCCACGGCTTCCTTCCAGGTCTGCTGGAGCTTCTGTTCGTCGTGCGCGGCCTTGTTGACGCGGCCGGTCAGTTCGTCGATCTGGGTCTGAAGGTCGTTCTCTCGGGTGCGGAGGCGTGTGAGTTCTTCAGCGGCCTCGGCGGCCGCGTGCTGGGTCGTGGCCAGGGTGAGGGCAGCGGCGGCAACGGTCACGGCCTCGGCGGCCTCAGCGATGCCCTGCTCGGCGGCTATGAGATCGTCGCGGGCTTGTCGGAGCCGGGCTTCGCGCCCGGCCAGCGGGGTCGTGAAGCCACCCGTCACGGTCAGCGCCAGCGCCTGGTCATGGACGGCAGCACCGTCGGCCGAGGGGATCAGACGTTCTTGAAGGGTGCCGAGGAAGCGTGCCACGTTCAGGGTGCTGTGCATGCCCTCGGGCAGGCGTTCTTGCCCTTCGTCGGACGAGATGATCTGCGCGCCGGGCAGAGCGGCATGCAGAAGGCGGCGGGCCTTTTCTTCATGCTCGGGTTCGACGACGATCGCGTCCTGCCAGGGCGCCAGACGCGGTTCCCACGCGGGGCGGGCGGCCTCGTCCACGTTGAGCTGGTCGAGCAGGCCGTGCGCGGGGATGCGGTGTTCGCTCAGCAGATCGATGGCGTGGCCGGCCTTCCCGCTGCGGCCCCGTTCGACGTTGTGCAGGTGGGTGCGGGCTCGGGTGGCGATGTCTTCGGCGTCCAGGCGTTGCAGCTCAGCCTTGGCGTGATCGCGTTGTCGTCGTTCCAGGCGGGCGGCCGCGGTGGCGCAGTCGCTGCCGTCCCAGCCTTGTGCCTGGGGCAGGAGCGTGGTCCGCTGACTGTGCAGCAGCGCCTGCTGGGTGGTCAACTCCGTCATCCTGCTGGACAGTTCGCGTGCATGTTCTTGGGCGTCGGACCACGTCTGGCGGGCTTCGCTCTCCTGGGTGGCGAGGTCCGCGGCGGAACCGAACGAGGTCACATGGTCCTCGGCGTCCTGCACCAAGTCTGCGACTGTCGCGGCCGCCTGCCTCTCCTCCTCCATGGCCGCGGCGATGCGCTGGTCGCTGTCGTGGGCGTCGCGGAAGGAGGCCGCGAGGTAGCGGCGCCATGCCTCGTGACCGCGCTGGAGGGCGAGGCGGGCGGCCTCGCGGGCGTGCACGCCGCTCATCACGTGGTCTTCTGCGAGCAGCGCCTGGGCGTGCTCCGTCTGGGCCTTGTCGAGGTTGATCTGGTGTTCCAGGGCCTGGCCGCGCAGGTCCTCTTCCTCCTCCAGCAGGTGTGTCATGCCCGACAGGGCGATCAGGGACCGGCCGATGTCGTGGGGCTCCATCTCGGTCAGCTGCTGGCTGAGCAGCGAGGGAACGGGTGGGCGCAGGGCGGTGTCGAGGTAGGTGAGGCAGCGCGGGGCGGTGCCGTAGAGTTTCTCGGCCATGGCCCGGGCGGAAAGGATCTGGCGTGTGCCCAGCTCGCGCCACAGGGCGTCGGCCTGGATGCTGCGCTCGTGATCGGTGGGGGCGTCGGCGAGGTGCAGGCCCTCGGTCCAATTGGCTTGCAGGTAGGGGGCGGTGGTGGCGATGCGGACCCACACGGTCAGCGAGCTGGTGGCGGGGTCCGTGGGGTGAGCGAAGACGCCGACGATGTAGCCGTGGGTGACCGGAGAGGCATGGTGAGCTTGGTCGACGCCGGCTGCGTCGGGACGGAACAGGATGCCGCTGGCGTGTCGGCCCCCGTTGGCCTCCAGGCGCCACTGCGGGTCGGCCAGCAGCAGGGAGACGGCGATGAGGAAGCTGGTCTTGCCGGAGCCGTTCGAGTCGTCCTTGGGACCGAGGCCGGAGACGGCGATGAAGGTCTCCGGGAGGATCGGAACGGCGTGTGCCGTAAGGCGGGCGATGTCGAAGGTCTGGACACCGACGAGTTGGCGGTCGCCGACAATGCCCCGGGACGGATCGGACGCGGGCGGAGTGGTCATGGTGTGTCGGGCACCTCGTGGTCGGGAGCGGCAGCCGGGGGCATGGCGCGGAGGGCGCGGCGGCGACGGATCGATTCGGCGAGGGGACCGTCGGGGTCGGCGAGCAGGATCAGCTGTTCGAACAGCGCGGCGCCCACGGCCGGCGTCAGGCGCAGGAACTGGTTGCCCAGGACGTAGCCGGCTTTGGTCCGGCGGACCAGATCGGCGTCGGTCAGGCGCTGCAACGCGCCGGTGAGGGCCACGTCGGACACCTGGCAGTCCTTGAGCTGATCCCTGGGCACGGGGGTGCCCTGGGTCCAGAACTGCTCGGGCAGGGTGATGCCGGACGCTCGTGGAATGGCGACGCTGAACAGCAGGATCAGAGTGAGGACGGCGCGGTCGTCACGCGGCAGAATCCCGATCCCTTCGTGCGCCAGACGTTGTCTGATCTCGTCGGTGTAGCCGGTGAGGTAGCCGCCGCCGACCGCGAGCAGCGTGCGTCCGGATGCAGCCAGGACCTGTTCCACCACGACCCGCAGCGGAGTCTCCGCGAGGGCGCGGTAGTGGGCCGGCCGGACAGGGAGCATGGCGGTCTCCACGGCGCAGACCGCCGCTCGGACGTCTGCTCGCCGGTTGTGGGACAGGGCTTGCAGGGCCGGTACGTCCACCGGTTCACTCCTTCCTCGGGGCGGGCAGGACGTCGTATCCGTCGCGGAGTTCGGCCACATCGCGCTCGGACCACAGCGCGACCATGGGTCCGAGGCGGATCATGCCGTCGCCGGCGTCCGCCGAGAGGTGGCCGCAGGCGCGCAGGAACCGCAGGGCCGTCAGGAAGTGTGCGCTCTGGCCCAGTGCGGCCACGCCTTCCCGGGGAGTGAGGGCGTCCTGGAGGGGAGCCAGGGAGGCGATGACGTCCTCCTGCGCGGCGGGCTGTCCCGGGTACAGCGGCTGGCTGGGGTCGGGCCAGCAGTGGCGGATGCAGCAGGCCAGTGTGACCAGGCGGACGGCCGAGGCGGTGCGGTGGGCGTCGCTGTCGCCCAGGGCGCCGCTGGCCGGTTCCACGTCGGGGGCCCAGCCGGCCATCAGCTCCTGAATACCGTCGGGTGTGACGGCCTCCACCAGACGGCGCTCCACATCGTCGACAACGCGGCGCAGCCGGCTGAGTTCGGCGCGGTCCGCGGGGATGGGAACCGTGCGCAGGGCCCGGGCGCGTGCCAGCAGGTAGGGGTCACTCATGGGGGCTCTGCGGTGCGGCTTCGGTGTCGTCGTCCATGCCTTGGGGGCTGTCGGGGATGCGGTACGCGGTCACCGGTGAGGCGTAGGTGACCGGGCCTGCACCATCCACGATGACCTCGCGGGAGATGTCGAGCATGAACGGGATGGCCGGGTCCGCTGCGGCGCGCAGCAGCTCGACCAGATGCTTGACCGCTGCTTGCCAGGGCAGGGCCCGCAGGGCGGTGGTGACGTCGGCTTCGTCCTTGCCGGCCATGAGCAGGGTCACGGTGGCCTCCCGTCGCTGGCGGGCGAGCGCGGCCTTGGCGCGTGCGGCCTCGACCGGGTCCGGGCCGGGCGGCCGCGACGGGGGGCGGGGCAGGCGCTGCCGTGGTGGTGGGGGCTGGTGGTCGGCTGCGGCGGTGAGGATCTGGCCTGTGGTGATCTGGACGTGCGGCGGATCGAAGACGGTCGTGGCGAACACCTGGGCAAGCGCGTCGGCGGAGGACCGCCGGGCCGCGGTCACGTACTGCTCGGGAAGGAGCATGGTGAAGTCGCGGCGGGTGGTGGCTTGTTGCATGAGCCGGTCGTGGAACTCGTTGACGGCTGCCGTGTATCGCAGGGCTTCCTGGATCAGGCGGGTACCGGCAGGACGCAGCGCGGGGTACTGCTCGGCGACGGCGTGGACCAGGTGTTTTGCCTCCTCGAGCGAGGTGGTGTGGGCATGGTGGTGGCGCTGGCCAAGCAGTTCTTCGATGGGCCTGGCCCGCACGAGCCGCAGCAGGTGGTTGGTGTAGTTCGCCAAGCTGCGCCGGGCCTGCGCAATCTTGGCGGCTAGCTGCTCCTCGGTCAGGGAGCCGTTCAGGAGGCCTTCGCGGGTCCGGTCCAGCAGCATGGTGATCTCCTGGACCCCTCCGGCCTCCCCGAGCCGCTCATAGACCAACAAGGCCGCGCCGCTGGTCGGGTTGAACACATACCGCTGGTCGTGGGCCTTGCCGCGCAGCGACTCCAGCAGACCAAGCTTGATGAAGATCCTGAATCTCGCATCGAACTCGCCGGCGGAGGCCACCGCAACACACGCTTGGGCTATCTCCCCGCGGCTCAGGCCGTGTTCGGAGCCGAAGTCGCCGAACACGTCCCGGACGGCCTCGGCGATGCGCAGTGCCACCGGATCGCGTGTCACTGCGCTCGGTGCAGCAGCGACCGGTGCCACGAATGCCGGTATGTGCTCTAGACCCTCCGGGTCGTCCTCCTGCTGCACGGAGAACAAGTCAGGCTGATCCGGCAAGTCCCCCTCCACCCCCGCATCACGTGCGTCCCTGGACCAGCATGACCGTTACCGGCCTCAAAGGGCCTGCAAACCACAAAACTTGTCATTGTCCATCCCCAGCCCCACCCGCAGCAGTGAGCGCATGTCAGGTGCATCGGGATAGCCGAGGTGCCGATCGTCCGTGATGCTGGAGCGGGGCCTCGCGTCGAGCCTGGCCGTCCCGGAAGGGGGGGCGGGCCGGCTGGCAGGACGATCTGGCGAGCACCTGGCTTCATGTCCTGGCAGCGGCGGTTGGCTGTGGCAGCGCCGGTGGACGGGCGCGGTCGTCGCCGACCGGCTGGCCGTCGGGATGGTCGTGGATCCAGGACAGTCCGCCCAGGTCGAGGCGTTGACGGGTGCGGGTGACCGCTACATAGGCCAGGCGGGCTTCGGCGTCGTCGATGGGATCGGGTGTCGGCGGGGAGCCTGTCTGGTCGTCGGGCGGGTTGTCCTTGGGACGGGCGAAGTCGTCCGCGATGAGCACGCGGGACCATTCACGTCCTTTCGCCTTGTGGGCGGTGGAGACGGTGACCTGGGCGTGCGGCTCGGGGGCAAGGTGGGCGACGGCCGTGAGGATGGGATCAGTGCCGTGGGTGTCGACGAGGTTGACCAGGGGCTGCAGGTCGCGACCGGCCGGGTCGTGGGCGGCGTAGTCCTGCAGGTCGCCCCAGGAGGGAAAGAGGATGAGTTCGGGGTGGTGGGTGCGGCGGCCCTCCTTCAGGTCGCGGGCGGCGAGGGCCAGGGCCTGCAGGCTGTCTCCTCCCCCGGCCAGGGCAACCCGGTAGCCGGCCGCCATGAGGGTCATGACCTGGGCCATGGCGCCGACGTTGGTGCGGCACAGCACGGCGTCCGGCTGGGTGACGGGGCCGAGTTCGGTGGGCACGGCGGGGGTGCCGGTGAGGCGGATGGTGGCGTCGGCGAGGTGCAGCCAGCGGTTGGCCTCGGCGGCGAGGGCGGGGCCGAAGCGGAAGGACTGGGACAGGGTCAGGTGGGTGCCGTCGAAGCCGGTCATGACGTCTTTGGCGCCGCGCCACTGGTAGATGGCCTGGGCGGAGTCGCCAACCATGACCAGCTGGGCGTGCTCGCGCTGGGTGAGGAAGATCTGTTCGACGACGGGATTGGTGTCCTGGGCCTCGTCCAGCAGCAGGAAATCGGCCTGGATGCGGGGCCGGGCAAGAGCCCAGATCTTGAGGTAGTGGTCGTGGTCGAAGCGAACGGCGCCGTCGTCCGGGTGCTGCAGGTCGGCCCAGGCTTTGCGGGCGAACGGCACGATGTGGGCGGCGAGTTGGGCGTGCAGGTCGGAGTCGTCCAGACCGCGCAGGCGGGGGACGTGGTGGCGGGTGATGGCCTCGTCGGCGGTGTGGCAGAAGCGGGCGACGGTGCGCAGGGCGGCGTTGGACAGGGCGCGTTGGGAGATCTCGCGGTCGCCGATGCGGACGGCTTTGGTCAGGCCGAGGGCTTGTCCGGTCTGCCAGGCCGGGCGGCGGGGCGCGTTCAGGCGACGGGTGTAGCGGTGGCCGACGGCGGCGTAGGCGAGGGCGTGGGCGGTCTTGCACTGCACGGTGTTGGGGAAGCGGGCGGCTGCGTCCTGGGCGATGGCCCGGTTGTAGGCGAGGTAGCGGCCGCGTCGGGTCGTGGCGCGGGCGAGGAAGGCGAGGGTGGTGGTCTTGCCGGTGCCCGCGCCGGCCTGCAGGGCTAGGTGGTGGCCGGCGTGGAAGGCGTCGGCGGCTGCCGTCTGTTCGTCGGTGGGTTTCACGGGGTGGGCCTCTCGGGGAGCCGGGTGAGCGCATGCCCGACGGCGGACAGCAGGTAGCCGGGGCTGGTGTGGGCGAGGAGTTGGCGTACCGCGCGGTCGAGGCGGTCGGTTTCCTGGTCGGCGTGTTCGGCCAGGGCCCGGTGCAGGGCCAGTTCCAGGAAGCGTTCGGGTGTCTGGGCGGCGCGCCGGGCTTGGGCGGTGAGCGCGGCGTGTACGGCGGATGGGAAGGCGACGTTGAGCAGGACGTGGTGGGAGGCGTCCGGGTAGTGCGTGGTGATCACGTCGATGGGCAGCCGGTCCCCGAGTCGGTGGCGCAGCCGGCGGAGGGCCCGGCGGGGGGTCTTGGCGGGCAAGAGGGCCATGAGGCGGGTGGCGTCGTGGTTGGCGGCGAGCGGGAGCAGGCGGGCGGCGTGGTGCAGGGCTGCCGGGGAGAGAGGGCGGGCGAGGGTGATTTCCAGGGCGTGGTGCGGCATGGTCATTCCTGCCGGCGCCGGCCGGCCGCGGGGTGCGGCAGGCGCGTGTGGACGTGGATTGCGTGCCGGGACGGGTCGAAGATCTGCCAGGTGGTCAGAGTGAGGTCGGCGGCGGCGGTGAGGGCGGCATGGTTGGGGCAGCGTTGGGTGCGCCAGCGGCGCTGTTCGGCGTGGGGCAGGAAACCGAGGTCGTAGACGGCCATCAGGCTGTCGGGGAGAGGTGGTTGGCGGTGGCGGCGTGGGCCGGTGGGCAGCAGCCGCCAGGTTCCAGCCGGGCTGTCGGGGTGCAGGACGGGCTGGGGGCACCGCTGCCGGTGGCGGGTCTGGGCCACGCAGCGGATGTGCTCGAGGGGACCACTGGAGAGGTAGCGGTCCAGCAGCATGCTCACGACCGGACGGGCGGGGTGGCCGGTGATGGCTGGCGGCGTGTCGGGGGCGGGCGGGAGGGGGGTGAGGTGGCCGGTGTCGATCAGGCGGCGGGTGCGGACCGCGAGTTGGCGGCGCAGCTCGTTCATGTACGGGCTGGTCTGGCAGTGGGGGGTGAGGGCCGGGCAGAGGGCGGCGTGCGGGATGCGGCACCAGTCACTGCCGTCGTCGTGAGGCTGGGCGATGCCGCTGCTGAGGTGCCAGCGGCAGGTCGCCGGGACGCTGTGGGTGGTGAGTTCGGTGGGGTGGAGGGCGATGGGCCGCTGGTCAGGGCGCGGGTAGATGTCGATGCGGTGGCCGCAGCTGCGGCAGATGCCGCTGTGGCCGTGGCGCAGCAGACGGCTCGTGCTGTGTGCGGCCACGTGGAGGCAGCGGCGTGGATGCGTGGTGCGCGTGCTGCCGTCCCAGTGGCGGCCGGTGGGGGTGTAGTTGGGGCACATGGCAGGGACCGTGCCAGGCGGCATTCACCGGCGGAGCACATGTCGGCTGTGGTGTCCCCCGGACAGCCCCGCCCGCTCGAACAAATGAACTGACGAGCCGTCACACGTTCTAGCGTGATTCACCGTTCGGGTGATTTCGCGGCGCCGTTCTCAGCGAGGGAACGCGGGGTCAGGCGTGCGGTGTGCCGGGCGGGGTGTGGTCGTCGCAGAGGACTCCGAGGAGTTCCCCGATCGGGACGTCGAGGGCGTGCGCGAGGGCGTGCCAGGTGGTGATGTTGCCGGCGCCGCGGCCGTGTTCGAGGTCGATGACGGTGCGCCGGGCCAGGCCGCTGCGATCAGCGAGTTCGTCGAAGGTCCAGCCGCGGTCGTTCCTCAGACGCGCCAGCGTTACACGCAGGGCGGTGAGGTCGGGATCGGGCTGGAAGATCGACACCCGACTATCCGACGGTTCCGCCACCCGCCCTGTCAGTGCGAATTTCTGCACTTTCGGTTTCTGCGAGAGAGTGCCGCTGACGGTTTGGGAATCTGCACGTCCGTGCGTCCGCCCGGGTGCCTTTTCCCGGCACGCACCGGCCACGGCGGCATTGAACGACAGGAGGGCAACCCGCCGATGAGGCTTGCCGGTGGGCACGTCGCGGTGCGGCGTATCTGGACGGTGCAACTGCGTTCCCGGGCAGGCACGCCACGCCTTGTCTGCACGCGCTGCACCCCACACGCGGCGCCCCTAGGGAGCGTCTCCGCGCGCTCCGCCGCCCTGGCACATCTGGCCTGTCACGCCAGCGCCGATGTGCTGCCCGGGCATCTGCGGATCTGCCAGTGCCGGGAACGCGGGTGCTCGTGGCATCCGCGTCACCGCGGCTGCGCCGGCCCCGTTCTGCTCGCTCTCACCCGCGACCGCAGCGGCCGCACCTGGCGGCTGGCCGACGCCTGCGCCGCCTGCGCGGCCGCGACCAGCCACACCGCCATCGTGCCGGACACGGTCCTCGGCCCCCGCCGGCCACGACCGTCCAGCTGCCCGCCGGCCCCCACGCCGGTAAAGCCCCGCTCGGCATCCGAGGAGCCGCTGCGGGTACGGGAGATGCTCACCTACCTGGCCACCGTACTGCCCAGGTTCACCTCCCCCGGCGCCCGGCTGCTCGCCCTGCAATGCGCCCTGCGCGCCGACACCCACGGGCACCTGCGGGTACCGCACGGCCTCCTGCGGGCCATGCGGCTGCGCGGACACACAGAACTGTGGCAGGAGTTGGCCCAGGCCCACTGGCTCCATCTGCCCGACCTCAAATCAGCGCCGGTGCAGGTGCAGCTGCGTGATGTCACGCTCCTGGACCGCGCTCCCGGCCGCCGTACTCGCTGCCACACTGCCCACTGGGCCTTGCACCCCGCACCATTGGCTTTGCCGGCCACCGCACCGCCGGCCGTGCGACTGACCGCGCTCGTGCTGGCCGCTCATACCTCCGCCCATGACGGCCGCGGAGTCGACCTGGACGTCCTTGCCCGCCTGTGCGGCCACTCCCCCCAGCAGACAGGAGAACTGCTCGACCGGCTGGTGGCCGGCCGCACCCTGTCGGCCTGGCACCATCAGCGGGACACCGACGAAGTGCACTGGCAGCCGGCATCGCATCACCAGCGCCTCCTCGGCTCCGCCAAGAGCTCTGCGCACTGACCTCGATCTTTCTTGACGGTCCGCCGACGGAGTCGGTGGACCGTTTCGCTCCTCGCTGAAGACGACCGAGATCGTCAAGGCCGGGATCGCTCTCTGCCCTGAGAACCGGCGCCTGTTCCCGAACATGACGATCGAGGACAACCTCGTCCTGGGCGGCTACGGCAACTCGCACAAGGTCATCGCTGAACGCCTCGAACAGGCCTACGAGAAGTTCGCCTGGATCGGGAAGCGACGCGGGGAGCTGGCGGGCAAGCTCAGCGGCGGCGAGCAGCAGGCCGTCGCGATCGCGAGGTCGCTCATGGCAAGCCCAAGCTGCTGCTGGACGAGCCCTCCAGCGGCCTGTCCCCGGTGGCGGTCGACGAGATCGGTTCCGTGCTGGCCACCGTCCCGGACAGCGGTACTGCGGTCATGCTCGTCGAGCAGAACGTGAAGCTCGTGGAGACCCTCTGCGACCAGGCCTGGATCCTCAGCCGCGGCACGGTCCACGGTCACGGCCCCGTGCCGGGGTCAGCGTCGCCGACGCCTACCTGGGCGCGTCCGACATCGATGAGCAAGTACACGACGGCGGACAGCCTTCGCGTCCGGATGAGAGGAAGTAGCAACGATGCTGCCTGACGCAGACCCATTCTCGGCCCCGGGAGGATCCGACGGCGCCCTCGTGGTCCACGGGTTCACCCCAGTCCATGAAGCCCCTGGCCAAGGCGTTCGCCGCAGCGGGCTTCGCCGTGGAGCTGCCACTGCTGCCCGGTCACGGGACGCACGTCAGTGACATGAACGCCACCAGCTGGCAGGACTGGTCCGAGGTCATCGACAAGGCGTATGTGGACCTCGCCTCGCGCTGCGACCGTGTCGTGGTCGCGGGCCTGTCGATGGGCGGTGCCCTGACCGCCTGGCTCGCCTCCCGGCACCCGGAGATCCTGGGGATCATCGTGGTCAACCCCCTCATCGACCCCACCGCGCCGCTGTGGGCCGCGCTGACGGCCGCCGGGGAGGCCGCGGACGGCGAGTACCTGCCTGAGGTCGGGTCCGACATCGCCCTGCCCGGTGTGGTGGAGTCGGCCTACGACGCCGTCCCGATCGCGCCGCTGAGGTCCCTCAACGAGGCGCTGGCGGGCCTGGTCCAGGCACTGCCGCAGATCACCTCGCCGGCCCTGGTCTTCGTCAGCCCCCAAGACCACGTCGTCGACCCAGCCTCCTCCCAGCTGCTCGTGGCCCGGAGCAGCGGAGAGGCGACGCTGGTGGAACTGCCGAACTCATACCACGTCGCCACCCTCGACTACGAGAGTGATCTCATCAACGAACGGTCCGCGGCCTGGGCCACCGAGCTGTGCCGGCAGAACCGCCAGACCGCTGGATAACGGCTGATCGGCACGCGGGGCGCGTGCTTCCCGCCGCCTCAGGAAAGCTTCAGCCGTGCAGTGGGCGAGGCGGGCGCGGACGAGTTGCCGGCATCGGCGCTTACGCCCGTACTCCTCTGTGGTTCTCGCCTGGAAGTCTGCATCTTCCGCCGCGATGGCTCTGACGGCGCAGGTCTCGGCCCAGTTCAGCAGCCGCGTGAGTGCGTGCCGTACCTGGGCGTCGCGGTGCCGGGCTGTGCCAGACAGGTCGCAAATGAACCAGCGCGGGCGGCTGCTGGGGTTACCGTGAGCGACACGGCGCCAGGCGGCGAGATTGAGGAGCAATAGGCGAAAGCCCTCGACGCCCCGCCCGCGGTCAACGCCGCAGGTCACAGCGCCTTGCCGGTGCTGTCCAGGGCGCCAGGAGCACTGGGCGCGGCGCCCGCAAGGGGCGCAGCCGTGCATTGGGGCGCCCGGGCGCAGACGGCCACAGCATCCAAAGCTGGCAGACGATCCCTGTTTGCGTGCGGGTCTTGAAATCCTGCCCCACACGCAGTGGCCGGACCGAAAGAGCGAGCCGGCCGCGTCGGGAGTTGCTTCAGCCGGGTTGGGATTGCAGGAAGAGGGCCCGTCCGCCAGCCGCAATCTGGTGCTGCTCGGCCCCGTTAATAGGGTGCTCCCGGTTTCGGCGGATGCAAGTGCAGACGACTGTCCATTCGCCGGTGGAACGAACTACTCGGACGGACGGCGTTCACTTTGAGAGACGAGCATGGAGCAGCTTCGCCTTACTGCCTGCGTCCCAGCCCGCTGACGATTCTCCTCACACAGCGCACCGGAGCAGGACCACGGTCAGGACGCCCTCGTACACATACAGACTGTGTGCACTCCCCTATCCCTCTGGGGTTGGTTCTCTTTTTTACATCGGTGCATCTGTCCGGCCAGTATGTCATCGCCCTACCAGTGCCACAGTCACAGCGAAAGGATACGGGCACCTGCGACGGGCATCGCGTGATTCCACGGATGCGTGCGATTTTCGGAGTACTTCGAGAGGGCGCATGGGCCACCCTACACGCCGCACTATCTTCAGATCCTCTTATCAGCCGGTGTACACATTGATGGGAAGAGAGGATGTTTTTGGCGTGCCAGCTTCACGGCGGCCCGACTGTCCCGAGGCGGATCCTATTCATTTTCCTTACGGGAACGCCATTTCCTGAACCGGGACGAAAGACCGGTTGTCGCATAGGGGGGAAGTCCTTCGCCGAACCCCTGGAGCTTTTCGTAGGCCTTTTTGAGCTGACCCTCGGTGGGGAACATACCGAACTCGACGGCCATCTCGAGGACGTCTTCCATCGTGATCACCTGGAGGTCGCGGCCTGCCGCGATGGCCTGGCCGGCGCCGTCATCGATGGCTACCAGGACCTCGTGACCGAGGTCCTGGTAGTGCACACCGTGCGCCACGACGACGGCTTCCCCCAGATCCCTGCGCTCGCGCAGGGCGTCTTCGAACTGACGCCCGCGTACGTCTTCGAAGACCTCGACCACACGGGGTGGGGCGGACTCGGCCTGGAGTGCGGGAAGGACCCGCACGTGCCGGCTGGCGGCCAGGCGGGTCCACCGGAGCCTGATCCCGGGGTATTTCCGGTCCTTGCCGACAACCTCGTCGCAGACCTCCTGCGGTACGAGAAGTACCAGGTCGGCCTTGCGGAGAACCTCTACGAGCAGGGCGTGGAGATTGGCGCCGACAAAGTGCACGCAGATGACCGCATCCAGGATGCAGACCGGTTCACGCTGCTCCGGCGAAGCCTCTTCGCCAGCTTCTTCCACCTGCTGCTCGGGCAATCCCCCACCCCTTCGAAGCCCCCGTCAGGACCACTCTACTAGTCCTTCGCCAGCCCGCGGGCTACCAGCCGCGAGAGATCGGCTCGGCGGGGGGCCGGAGGATTGGGGACTATACCCGCATCTTTCAGCCGGGCTTCCACTTCTTCCGGCTTGCTGTCCTCCAGCATGGCCAGGGCACGGACTCCGATGTGGTTCTGCCGGTACGCTTCGACGGCTCTTTCGAGGATGCGCCGCGGAGCCCGAACCGCCTTGGCGGATTCCTGCTCCTGCTGATATGCGGGGCCCCAGCCGTATTGCTGTGCCAATTGGGCACCGGTGGGCCCTTGCAGTCTGTTTTTCTGCTCCTTCGTGATGAGTGACATTGATTCGAGCTGGATGAGGATCACCATGAAACTGACTCGGAAATGGCGTGCGAGGAGAGCGGCTGTGCGCTCATCCATCACGCCTTTTTCTGGCAGTCCTTCCGCGGAAAGCCACGCCGTAATGCCTTCTTCAGGAGCCAGCAGATTGCGGGCAAAAGCGTCGCAGCGTTTCTCGCCCGGGGTTCTTTTGCCATCGAGTTGATGCGCTTCGGTGCCGTCGTTCCACAGCAGATGACCGAGTTCGTGCGCAAAGCTGAAACGCTGCCGTTCTGGGACATCGCAGGCCCGGACGGCGATGAGTGTAATGTCACGCTCCGGATCCGTGGCGGTGAATCCCTCTGTGGTTTTCGGGAGCCTCAGGACTGCCGTGTCCACGCCGGTGAGCTGTTCGATCAGCTCATCGACGTCGGCGATGGGAGCGCAGCCAAGGTGGAGCAGTTCCCGCACCCGTTGGGCCAGCACCCGGCCCTGCTCCTCGCGGGGCAAGTCTTCATCCGGCACGGACAAGGAGCCATCGGTCTTCCGGTGCCGCACCGCAACGGGGCCCAGCTTGTCCAGCCGGGCGTCCAGTTCCAGCACCTCCAGGGTGCGCCGCAGAGCTTCCTCCCGCTCTGCGGCCACCACCTCATTGATACGGGCCGCGATCCGTACCCTGCCGCGCACCGGATTCCCGCTGGTCAGCAGCCGCACTGGAATGTCCAGCGCAACGGCGAGCCGATCCAGCTCGGCGAGCGTCACAGTGGCGCGAGCGCCGTTTTCGATACGGGTCAAGGTCGATTGGGAGAGCTGAGCGCGAGAGGCGAGCTGGCGCTGATTGAGCCCAGCACGCTCACGTTCGCAGCGGATCCGCTCCCCCACAAGCACGAGATCCACGTAGCACCTCCTTCAGAATCAATTCTACCGGCCTGATTCACGCTGGCCAATGGCATGTGTATCACCTGGGACTGACAAGCCTGGAACTACGGCAGACTCAACGCCCCAGCTGTCCCCTTCTGGGCGTATGGGTTTTGCCATGGCCGCTGGTGCGTTCTGGGGCGAAGCAGGCGTGCCCAGCGCGCGGGCCCGTCTTTGCCGAGCGGCTCCGCAAGGCAGCCGGTTGCCCGTGTGCCCGGCTGGGGCGTGCCTGTGCAGGGGTGTCCCCCACCGTCCCTGCGTCGCGGCATCTGACACGGGCGGCGACGGAGCGGTTAAGGCGCAGCCGGGTGCGCCTTCCTTCGGTGCGGCCCGCGAAAGGGAGGCGCCGGCGCGCGGCCAAAGCGGGCAGGTCGGCGAGATCGCGCTTGGGTGGCCGTAGGGGCCCCGGGCTGGCGCTGTGAGCTGCCTCCGTCTCCTTTCGTGATCGGCTGCTGGCCCTGTGATGTCGGTGGGGCCGCTCGTCCTGGTGGCCACTGCGGCCGCGCGGCTGAAGCACCTGGCCGGTTGCCGCGGCCGCCTGTGCCAAGCGTCCCGGCGCGTGCTGCAAGGGCACGCGGTTGCCCGGACAGGAGCGGGCAAGATCACCTCGGCGCTTCACCGAGAAAGGCCGGCGGTGGTCCCGGCCGCTGGGTCAGGCGCGCGTTCGAGGGCTGGGGGTGGCGGCGGCGCGCTTGACCTGGCTGTCCGTGGCTGTTGAGGCTTCGTGCGCCTACGGCTGCCGTCGGATGCAGGGCCCTCAATTGCTGCCTCGGCTGGGCTCGTTTGCTTCGGGCGCCGTGGCTCTCCGAGCGGGTGCGGGCCGCGCCGCTGAACAGAACGCCTGGCCGCCGCTGCCTCACGGCTCGCCTCAACATGCAGGAAGATCCGTCTCCTGACGCCCGGCCTGGTACGAGCAGGGTGGCGACGGTACCTGCTGCCCGGCGCCTCCTGGTTCCTGCCCCTGGAGCAGGAGCAGGAGCAGTGTCACGACGACGGCCCCCACGGTGATGGGTGTCGCCAGTTCTTTCCACTTGTGGGCCGCGTAGGCGGTCAGCAGACCGATCAGGAGCAAGACAATGAGGTCCAGGTCGCCGTGCCACATAACCATCCCTGTGCCCTTTCGGCTCGGGCCTGATCGCCCCGCCCGGGCGGGCGGGCGATAGAGGCTTCGTTCGATGGGCTCCTGGTCGGGAGTGCCAAAAGCCCTGCCCTCACAGGTTTGTAGTGATCACCGCCGGATCCTGGCCGACAGAATCGGGGGTGTTCCCACCGCGTGCTGCGGGCTGTCGGTCACCCGGGCTTGCGATAGTGGTCATGTGGTGTGGGGAGATCTGACCGAGCGAGGCCTGGTCCTGGGAGACTTGTACGGGTGGCCGGGGTGGGTGATCGAGGTTGATATCGACTGGCGGACGTGGAGCGCCACCCGGGTCCGGGACGTCCCGCCGCAGCGCACGCGGCGCAATTCCCGGCGGCCATGTGATGACCCTGAGTTGGTAGAGCGGATCAAGAAAGCGGCGGAGGCAGCACGTGAGGCACCCCGCAGCGGGATCTGGCTTGTCTCCCTCGGTCTTCCCTCGCCCCACGGGAAGAAGAAGGACGGGGTGCGGTTGCGTGCCCAGACCATCGCGGCACTGTACGAGTGCGCGCTCAACTTCGGGCTGTCTCCCCGGCGGGCCATCTCCGAGGTCTACGGGCTTCGTGTGTCCGAGGCGCCCGGTGAGCGCGCGCAGTACTCCCGAACATTGGAACGGTGGATCGAACAGGCCCGCAAAACGATCAACCCGGAGACGGACAGACCCTACCTGCCGGCCTATGACCCCGAGATGCACGCGCCGCGGTTGTGGCCGATCGGCCGGGGGCACCCGCTCGAGCCCCGCCGCGCCCAGCCGGCGCTGCCGGAGCCAGTGAGGCAGGGCCCATACGCCGGGCGCACCCTGGCCTTGCGGGTGACCCGAACGCCGCCGCCGACGGTGGAAGCGCACGAGGCTCAGGAGCGCGGGCGGCGGCTGATCGGGCTGGATTTGATCATCGAGGGGCGATGGTCCCACGGTGAAGACCTGCCCTCTCTTCCGCTCCTGCGGGCTGTCAACCCTGCTCAGACCCCCCGCCGGGTACAGGCCCTGGTACAGGAGCTGGAAGCACGCTTCCCCGGGGCCAAGGTCACAGCGACCGTCAGCGCGCAGGCGATGGGCAACCCAGTGACGTGAACTGGCCCTGTTCGGCCGATGCCCCGCTGCCAGGCACGACGCGTCCGCGTCGTGCTGCACCGCGAAGAGACAGAGAAGGTCTTGTCTGCCCGCACCGACCTTGCCCCGTCTGCGGATTCAAGAGGAGGTTTCTGCCGGACATTGCGACAGGAAGTGGCCGGGCATCACCGTTCGTGGCTGCCCCCTTGTTGACGCAAGCGGGGGCATGAAAAGCATCTGAAGCGGCTCAAGGATGACGACGCCCCTTTTGCGGCCTCTTGAGAGCGAGGCTGCTTCGAGGCCCCGCCGTGCCCGACGGCCGCCGGCCTGGCAAGGCTGCAGCGTGGCTCTACGAGGTGTCGCCAAGGCAGGCATTGTGCCGATCCCGCGGGTCCTCACGACCGAGTTGACTGTTCGTCACGGTGAGTTCGGACTTTCGTGGGATGGGTTCGGTGCTTTGCGCCAGTCGCTGTCCTCGCTCGGCAGCCGGCAGTCCAGCACGTGTGCGGCGACGAGTAGCTGTTCGTCCTGTACGAGGAGGCGCGCTTGCTCGACCTGCTGGCTGCGGACATCGTCGATTTCGTGGCCGGTGCTGGGGCAACCGCGCCTATGGGCGTTCCAGCGTGTGGAGTCGAAGTAGCCGACCAGCAGCAGACCTGCGGTGTGTGGTTCGCTGAGGTAGGCGCGCAGTTGGGTACGCGTGGCGGTGGGCAGTTCGTGGTTCCAGCATCCTTTCGCTTCGATCACTACTCGGATGGTGTGCTGGCCGGTGCCGGGCGCAGAGGGGGCCTCGATCTGGAGATCGGTTCTCAGTCCGGGCAGGCCGGTGCGTCGTACCTGCACTTCCCGGTTGACGACGACGCGGTGTCCTCCGATGTCGCGGCGGAGGAAGGAGGCGACTGCGTCGCTGAGGTCGTCCTCCCAGCAGGGCCAGCACCGAGTGTTGGCCTCGAATCGGCTGCGGTCGCGGTTCCAGAGGTTGACGGCAGTGCCGTTGTATCCCTGCAGATCCTCCTGCATGGCGGAGAGTGATTCGCGGACCAGGTCGAGGAGTTGGCGGGCATCTCGTACCAGACGCGTCTGAGTGTCGGTCGCGAGGCGGATGAGCTGTTCGGGTTCGAGGGGCAGCGCATCTCGGTCGGCTGCTGCCCTGGCCGTGGCACGGCCGTATACGCGTAGTTGCGAAACGCCCGGGTGTGTCTGGGCAAGGCGGCGCAAAGCGGCTGCTGCGGAAGAGGTCGCCCTTGAGGCGAGTAGGCGTGGCACGTGCTGCAGCAGGTCGACGAGGCGGTCGTCGGGCTGGATGCCGAGCTGGGGGTGGCGTTGCAGGCGGGCGAGGCTGTCCTCGTCGAGCAAGAGGGTGTAGAGCTCGGCCAGCGTGTCGTCGTCGAGGCGGTGAAAGGACCAGGTGTCGGGGTCGTGTCGGGTGAGCTGGCTGCGGTATTGCTGCAGGACGGAAGCGTCGCTGAGGGCGCGCCGTAGTGCGGGCCAGGAGGTGGCCAGGCTGTGGTGGTGGGGCATGGACTGGGCTGCGAGCAGCCATCGCTGCCGTGCCGGATCGTCCGGTTGCCGCGTTCGCGGGTCGGCGTCCAGGGCTTGGGCGAGTTGAGTGAGGGCCTGGGGGTCGTGTGCTGCAGCGAGTTCGTCGACAACGGCGTGCCACTGCTCGGGACTGCGTTCAGTATGCAGGGCCCAGGTGTGCAGAGTTGGTCTGAGTGCGTAGGTGGGCGGGCCCCCCAGGGCGCCGGCCAGGGTGCGCACGGTGTGGATCGAGGCGTGGTCCAGGGTGTCAGTCAGTCGTGGCGGGAGGTGGTCTTGGGCTCGCTCGACGCACAGCGGCAGCCAGGTGGCGCGGGTGATGTTCTCTCTGGATTCGTAGGCGGGGGCGGCGGCGAGGGCGAGGGCCCAGCCGGCCCAGTGCTCGGGGGTGACGTCCAGGGCCATGGGATCGGGGATCAGGGCGAAGGCGGTGAGTTCGGCAGCTGGGCGCGGGTCGCCGCCCGCGTTGAGGAGAGCGGTCGCGGTGAGTGGAAGCAGCTGCCTCAGGAGGTGGGCTGCTGCCTGGGCCAGACGCGCACCGAGGTCGCTGTCGGCCGCCGGACGGGACGGCGCGTGGGAGGCGTAGCTGAGCAGGCTCGCGTTGTGGCGGGAGGGGGAGCCGTCCGGGGTGCGGTGCAGCTGCTGAAGCACCTCGTTCCACGCAGGGAGCGGATCGCCCGCGTCGCTGGTGGCGATGACCTCCTCGATCGCGGTGTTCAGTGCTGCTGCGTCGAAGCGGCGTTTTTGGGCTGCGGCTTCCCGGCGTTCGGCCCGCTCTTGTTGCTGACGGGGGTAGATCTCCCACTGGAAGGCGGTGGCGGCGGCGAGTGTGGGATGAGCACGGCGGGCGGCCTCGCCTCGGGCTTTGGCGTCTGCGTTCGTGGGTGGGGTGAAGCGGACGGCGTGTGAAGCCAGGTCCGCGTTGGCGGTGATGAGTTGGTCCCAGTGTTCCATCCAGTACAGCGCGTCGGCGCCAGGGAGGATGGCGTCTTGGGGGATCACGCTGAGGGCGGTGGAGAGCTGCTCTTCGTCGCTGTGCTGGAGCGTGTGGAGGGCGACCTCGCGGCGGGTGTGGGGGCATGCTCCGAGGGCGTCCGCGAGATCCTCCAGAGCGGCCTGCATCGGGTCGGTGTAGAGGAGGTCCTCGCCGTGGTCGACGAGATGGAGGATGGCCCTGCTGACCAGGGGAACGAGATCTGCGGTGGGGGTGTCTTCGTTGAGGGTGACCGCGCGTGCGAGCAGGCTGACGGCCAGGGGGCAGCTGACGGGGGTGGTGGAGTCTGGCTTCAGTGCGTCCTGTGCCCAGGTGACGGCTTCGACGACGGTGGTGCCATCGATACGCTCTGGAATTTCGCGCCGCAGCCGATCGGCCACTCCCCCGAAGTCCTGATCACTATCGCGGAAACGGGCGAGGAGATCCGCCAACGGCAGGTGCTCTGGGTAGAGGCGGTCCAGTGCCGCGGCGACCACCTCGCGTGAGGTGTCGTCGGTCAAGGCGGTCAATCGGGCGATCGTCTGCCTGGGGGCGGGCAGGGTGATACCGGTCAGGGCCGCAGTCCGCATAGAACCGTCGTAGCTGAGGTTTTCGGCGACTGCCATGAGAGCGTCGTTCAGTTCGGGATGAGGACATGCCCAGGCGATCTCGAGGGCCGCATACATCAGATGTGGGGCACTGGCCGTTGTCAGGCGTGCCTCGAGTTGTGCAGGTAGGTCTGGATGATCCAAGCGGTGCAGCAGGCTGGGGTCGAGGGTGAGGGTGCTGTCCCGCTCCAGCGCGGTGAACAGGGCGTCGACGGTACGCGCGCGCTCGGCGGCAGGCATGCTGGGCAGGTCGGCCAGCAGAAGGATGAGCGGGGCGTCACGCAGAAGGTCGGCGAAAAGGACGGGATCGCTGGTGGCGCGCCAGGCGGCTACTTCCTGATGAGCGGGGATGACGTGGCGGGCGTCGCCGTCACCGATCCACAGGAGCTGGCGTTGCGGTTCTGGCTGCATGGCACGCGTGCGCAGGAAGTACGCGGCGAGGAATTCGCGGTAGCTGTCGTGGGCGAACACCCACCGCAGTTCACCGACCGGCGCCAGGAGCCCCGACTCGGTCACCTGACGCAGCTCCCACAGCGTGCACGGGACCTGACTGTCCAGGTGTCCGGGTTCATCGCCGCCGTCCAGGCGTGAGAGCCGCAAGTCGGCTGCGGAGGCGCCCCCTTCGGCGGGGGTGTCGGCCACCGCTGTGTAGGGGCCGAATTGCAGGGCTGCCGCCAGGCGCGCCGCGACGGCCAGCAGATGTTCGGGAGAGCTCTCGGCCTGAAGCTGGCGGCGGTCGGTGGGGCGCCGGTGTTCGGTACAGAGCCTCAAGCACGCTTGCAGATAAGCGTCTTGTGCAGTTTTGGGCAGACTGGCGTTCGTTTGGTAGCTGTCGAGGAGCTGCAGCAGAGTGACGGGGTGCGTGGCGAGTGCCATAAGTCCTTGCTGGCGGACCGCTTGGAGGAATGCCTCGGTGTCCGTGACTTTGAATGCCTGCGCGGCGAGGGCGACGTCGTCACGGCTCAGGGGCGCCATCGCCATGATCTTGAGGTCCGTCCAGCGTTGCCGCAGAGCATCCTCCAGGCGCGCGGGCCAGCGGGCGCTGCGGCATGTGATCCGCAGCCGCAGGGCTTTGAGAGCCTCTTGGGGAAGAGTTGCGAGGACGTCGTCCATGAGCTGATCCAGTTGGGGAAGGTCGTTGAGACCCTCGTCCAAGCCGTCGAGCAGGACGTGCCACTCCCCCGCTTCGGTGGAGGGCGGCGTCAGGGCCTGTCGAAGCCGCGTCTGCGCCGATTCCATGGTGGTGCACTGTTTCAGCTCCAACCAGGCAGCCGGCACACCCTCCTTGCTCAGAGCCTCGTACTCCTGAAGGAGGGCGACGCTCTTGCCCAGGCCACGCTCACCACGAAGGACAAGCACTGCCGTGCTGCGCTCTTGGGCCAGCAGCACGCCGGCCTTCGAGTTGGCTGGTGGCCAGCCGTAACGGCCCTGCGCCGGTGGCTCGTCCAGCAAGAACAGTCGCCGCTGCCACGGGAGCCGCATGAGGTGGCCTCCTGAGATTCCGGGACTGCCTGCCGCGGCCCCACCGTGAACGGAAGTCCATTGTGATGCCTGCTGACTGCGCTGATGCGCGACACGGGCGTCACGAGGGAATGCTGGGAGCAGGCAGACTCCGGTGCGGTTCACGGACCGAAGGGGCCGGCCGTGGAGTCTTCCGCTTGAGAACAGGGCACTGCAGAAGTTGTGCCAGTCGGGCACAGGTACAACTCCTGCCGGGTCGCGATGATCTTGGTCGTCGCGTGCGTTGAAGGCCGCTCTACTCAGGGCTGTCCCGCGTCTTGGCTAAGGACCCGTGCCATGTGGACGATGCCGCGCGGGACGCGGGACAGGCTGGTGGCGACCGTTACGGCTCCGCCAGCGGTCAGTAGGGCCAGGTACCAGTCGAAGCCCTGGGTAAGCATCCAGCCTGTGAAGAGCAGCACGCTGAGAGTCTGAACGACCTGCGGCCAGGTGACGGTGCGGACCGGCGGAACGGAGTGGGCTGGACATGCATTCTCCGTAACACGTGACAAGTTGGCCACCATGAGCCTCCTAAGAGCCATCAGTATGTGACTGATGTGTCGCATACGAGGGGAATGATCAGGTGCGTGACCGTCGGCGCCGCACCTGACGTAGGGCATCAGCCGCAGAACGTCCCGAGGGCTCGTGCGGCAATCGATACCGGGATCCAGGCCAACATATGTGCAGCGGTGGACTGATGGCATGGGTGGAACTGTCCGGATGGGCAGAGTCTCCCGGGATCGGACGGCTGAACTCATTCACGCTGAGCACACGCGACATCCAACCGGACAGCGACGTTCTGCCCGCATGGATCAATTTCGCACACGAAGACCATTCCAGCGGATCAAAAAAGGAGCAGGGACGGTCAGAAAGGACTGGACTTCGATCATCGGGTGGTGCAGATGTCGCGTGCGGGACACCTGTCTCCCGGTTCGACGGCGGTCCTCCTGTCACATGTCACGAACCAGGAGCATATGCTTTAGATCTCCTTGACTGCGCTGCCGCCGGCGCGGACAGCAGATCGGACAACGAATCGGACGGCCCCGCAGTGCAAGCGGCGGGTATCGCGCAGTATGGTCTGGTCAGTTGTTGGGTGCCGCTTATCAAGGAGACCCGTGAGCGAACTTCCGCCGCAGGCACCGATGTCACCCTCTGCCGAGGACTGCAAAGATCCGTTCGCTTTCGGCGAGGCATTCACGAGATTGCGCAGTCGGGCGAGGATTTCTCTGCGGATGCTGCAGAAGTCATGCGCGGAGGACCATCCGGTCAGTCATTCGACTATCGAGCACTGGGGGAAAGGGGGGGTTGTATCGGAGTCCAACGAGCCGGCATTCCGGCTCGTGCTGCAGAAACTGGGGGTGACCCAGCAAGCTGATCTGGAGGCATGGCTGCAGGCTGCCCGCGCTTTGCGGTCCTGGCGTCAGCGACCGTCGATCGCCGGGCCTTACCGCGGTCTGAAGAGTTACGACTCCGACTACGCTCAGGTCTTTTTCGGTCGGGAGCTGCTCGTCAAGCGCGTTCTGAGTGAACTGGAGGCTGTACGGGGCAAGGGAGGCACGATCCTACTGACCGGCGCTTCCGGCACAGGCAAGTCCTCGCTTCTGAAGGCCGGCGTCGTTCCGGCCCTGCGCGCTGGCAAGTTACCTGGCAGTGCCGACTGGCCGACAGTGAGCATGATTGCCGAAAGCGACGAACCGGACCCCTTGGACAGTCTCGCAAAGGCAATGGCTTCCTGCGCAGAGGCGGAACTTGCAGAGGTCACCGGGGCGCTGCACAGTGGGCCGCAGGCGGTCGAGGCCCTCATGCAGCAGATCGTCACCCTCGGGCGTGGTGCACGCCCCGGCGGGGGACCAGCGCCAGACGCAGACAGCCGGGTAGTCGTGATCATCGATCAGTTCGAACGGGCTTTGGTCAGCGCCGAGGACGGTCCCGGCAGCGACGAGCGGCTCCAAGCCTTCTACGCCGTTCTGCGCACGATGACGTCCGTACCCACGGCCGCAATTGTGATCTTGAGTGTGCGGCTTGACTTCCTCAACGCTGCCCTGCAGAGCGCTCCTTCGCCAGCGGGGGCGGACAGAAGACCTCCCGTCTTCGTCGAGCCGATCGGTGAGACGGACCTGACTGCCATCATTGAAATGCCCGCTCGCGCTTTCAAAGTGAATCCAGAGGCCGGTTTCGCCGGTTTGGTCCTGGGAGACATCTCCGCACGTGGAGGCCGACTCGCGCACCAGACCGGCGTCCTGCCCTTGCTCTCCCATGCGCTCCAGATGACCTGGGAGCGCGGCGGTGGCCGCGAGATGACCAAAGCCAACTACCGGGCGGTCGGCGGCGTCGAGGGCGCGCTGCGGGTCACCGCTGAAGAGATTTATGCTGCCCTGTCTCCCCGTCAGCAGGAGATCGCGCGGCAGATGTTCTTGAGTCTCGTGCACGTGCAGCACTCCGGTACCGCTACCCGCCGCCAGATCTCCCAGGATGATCTGTTCGACGAGGTCAACTGCGAGGAGGCGGAGCTTGAGGTTGTGCTGGATCGCTTCGTGGAAGGACGGCTGCTCGTCATCGACGACACGACCGTCGAGATCACGCACGAGGCTCTGATGGTCGCCTGGCCGACGCTGCGGGTGTGGCTTGACGCCGACCGCGGCAGCCGCCTGGTTGCGCAGCAGGTCGTGGCCGATGCGCGCGCTTGGGATCAGGCGAAGCGGCCGGTGTCCGACCTGTACTCGGCAAGCCGGCTGCAAAGCGCACAGGCCTGGCGTACGAACTATCCTGCAGATGTCACCGAGTTGTCGCAGGCATTCATCGACGCATCCGTCAGGCAGTCTCAGAAACGAACCCGGCGGCTGTGGGGCACGATCGCCGCGTTGACTGTTCTGGTGATGCTGACAGGTACCTTGGCCGTGGTGGTGTCCTGGCAGAAGAGCGACCTCAAGCAGCAGCGTGATGAGGCGCAGTCCCGGACCCTGGCCAGCCAGGCAAGCATCCTGCGCCACAAGGACGTCAACCTCGCCCGCCAGCTGGCGCTGGCCGCATACCAGATTTCCCCCACCACCGAAGCGCGCTCGGCTCTGATCGAAGCGACGGCTCTCCCGCCGGCCGTTCGGATGCTTGGCGGCAAGGACAGCGGCATCATGTATGCGGTCGGGATTCATCCGGGGGGTGCGGTCGCCGCCGCTGCTGTGGAAGGCACGGTTCGGTTCTGGAACCTGGCCGACGCAGGTCACCCCGCACCGCTTCCGGCCCTGCCCGGTTCCACCTGCCGCAAGTTCTACGCGCTGGCTTTTTCTCCCAGCGGAGATCTGCTGGCCGGTCCCTGCAACGACGGCACCATCCGCTTGTGGAACACGCGTAACCCGAAGGCTCCGGTCGCGTTGCCGGCCCTGCGCGGCCTGGGCGCGAAGGTCTACTCAGTCGCCTTCAGCCCGGATGGCGGCCTGATGGCCGCTGCCATCGCCGAGCCGGAGGCCGACGGCGTCGCCGTCGGAAGCATCCGGCTGTGGTCGGTCACCGGCTCCGCTGTGCAGCCGTTGAGCGCAGCGGTACGTGTCGACGATGCGGCTCCGGCCAAGTCGGTGTCCTTCCGCAATAATCAACAGCTCGCGGTAGGCACCGACGACGGCACCGTGCAGCTGTGGGACATCAGCAGCCCCGACCGACCCACTGACCCGGTGGAAGTCCCGGGAACGACGAAGGCGATTGGCCAGCTGGCTTTCAGCCCTGACGGAAAGCTGCTCGCCGCTGGCGGCGCCGACAACCTGGTCCATCTCTGGTCGACGAGTGGCTCCCGCCCTCGCGCAGAAGGAAAGCCGATCGGCGGCGCGACAAGCTACATCAACGCGGTCGCCTTCTCTCCGGACGGCGCCACACTCGCAATCGCCAGCTCCGACGGCGTCAACGGAATCCGTCTGCTGGACCTCGCCTCTCGTCGGATCATCGCCACGCTTCCGCACCCGGCCCCCGTCACGTCGGTGAAGTTCAGCCCCGACGGCAAGAGCGTGATCACCGGGGCGAACGACGGCACCGCTCGGCTCTGGCCCGTGAACATTCCGACCCTGGAAGGCATGGCCTACATCGTCAGCGCGGCGCGTTTCAGCCCCGATGGCAAAACTTTGGCCATCGGCAGCGCCGACCTGCAACTCTTCGATGTCACCCAGGCACACAGCCCTCATCGTCTCGGGCCGGCCGTCTCCAACCCGGACACGTTCTCCGGCACTGTCGCTTTTGCCCCCAACGGCCGTCTTCTCGCCGAGGGCCGCGGCAGATCCGGAACCGTCCAGCTCTGGAACGTTGCCACCCCCGCACGGCTGTCAGAGCTCGGTCCGCCGCTGGAAGCCCACTCCAAACAGGTCGAGGCTCTGGCCTTCAGCCCAGACAGCACCACCCTGGCCACCGGAGCGCGCGACGGGAGCATGCGCCTGTGGGATGTGCGCACACCCGAGCGGCCGAAGGAGCTCGCCGAGCCCGGCCCATTCGACGGCATGGTGACCGACATCAGGTTCAGTCCGGACGGGCGACTCCTCGTCGCCGGCAGCGCAGACAAGACGGTTCGGTTCTGGGACGTCAGCAACCCGAGAAAGCCCCGACCGTACGGCGCACCCATCACTCCCGCCAATCACTACGTCTTCTCAACGGTGTTCAGTGCGGACGGCTCGCTACTCGCCGTGGGCTTGGCCGACAGCACCGTCCGGCTCTACGACGTCACCGAGCCCGGCCGTCCCGAAGCCATCGGGCAACCGCTGACCGGGCCGGAGGGATATGTCTCCGCCCTCTCCTTTACCAGCGACAGCGCCTTCCTGGCCGCGACCGCCACCGACGGCACGGTGTGGCTCTGGGATCTGCAGGATCGCCGGTCCCCCACCGTATGGGCGACTCTCCGCACAAGCACCGACGCCGTGTACCCGGTCAGCTACAAGCCCCGCTCACGGACTCTGGTCGCCGGGGGTGCCGAGAAGAAGGCCTGGATCTGGAACACCGACGTCACTGAGGCGACCGCCTTGATTTGCCGCACCACAGGGGACCCGCTCACCCCCGAGGAATGGGACAAGTACTTTCCCCCCGACCGTTCCTACGCCCCGCCCTGCCCCTGAGTTCACATGCTCACAAGCGTCCGACAGGCTGTCCGATCTGGGCTTTTGAGCCCGCAGGACAGGGTGGGAGCCGAATCCCGCCGTCATGCTGGAGTCGTCCAGCCGCCACAGGGGCCGCACTGGCCCACTGCAAGAAGGGGACCTCACCCGATCATGAACCTTGCAACACGCCTTCGCCGCGCGGGCCGGAAGCCAGCCGTATGGATCGCGGCCCTGACGACGGCGTTCGGTTTCACGGCTCTGGCACCGTCAGCGGAGGCTGCTCCCTACCCCTACTGCGGTCCGAGCAAGTACGTCGAGAAGATCGAAGTCGCCCATTGGGCAGACGGCCAGTTCCAGGTCGTCCTCACCCCTACGCACGAGGCCCGCTGGCACGCCTTCGCCGCTCTCAACCCCCGCGATGCCGTCGTCGAGCAGTGGCACGCGATCCAGGCGTGCGTGCCCGGGCTCTATGGCGGAGTCGCCGACACGATCTGGGACCAGTTGGAATGCCACCAGCTGAACTCGTGGATGGTCCTGCCTCGGGAAGGAAGCAAGTGGGCGACCGGGGAGACCTACGATCTGGAGAGCTGGCGTCCCGTGCTGCCGCGTGTCGTCTCGGGAGAAGCCCTCATCATCACCGAGTGCCTGAACCACATGGGAGTTGACCCGGCCGGCCCGTTCAGCACCCCCTTCCGCCCCGACGACGGCCAGGTCGACCTGTACCAGGCGAACAGGAACATCGCCTGACACCCCTCAGAGGACGGGCTCATTCGCTGAGAAGCCGTATCTCAACCGATCTTGGAACGTGTGGATCGAACGGAGTTCCTGGTCGGGTGATCTTCCGGCGGTACGCGCATGAAGGCAGGGCCTCCTGGTAGCTCGGGGGTGCGACCCCATTCCGAGCGGTTCCCGGAGGCCCTGTTGTCGTTGTTGTACGCGCCCGAGCCCGTTGACTTCAACTCGCCCGCCGTGTCGTGCGATTGCCTCGCGCACGTGTACGGCAACGCGGCCGATCATCCTGATCGGGTTCGCCGGTATCCGTCGGACACGACGGACGCGGAGTGGGCGGCCATCCGGCCGTTGTTGCCGGTGCCGGCCTGGCTTCAGGGGCGGGGCGGACGGCCCGAGGGCTACTGTCACCGGCAGCTGCTGGACGCGATCCGTTACCTGGTCGCGGGCGGGATCTCGTGGCGGGCGATGCCCGCGGACTTCCCCGGCTGGGGCCGGGTTTACGCCTTCTTCCGCCGGTGGCGCGAGCATGGGCTGATCGCCGAGTTCCACGACCGGCTGCGCGGGAAGGTCCGTGAGCGCGAGGGCCGTGAGGCCGAGCCTACGGCGGGGATCATCGACGCGCAGTCGGTGCGGGCCGCCGCGACGGTGCCGGCTGCCTCACGCGGCTACGACGGGGGGAAGAAGGTGCCGGGCCGCAAACGGCACATCGTGACCGATACCCTCGGTCTGCTCCTGGTCGTCGCGGTCACCGCCGCGAACATCGGGGACCGGGACGCCGCCGTCGGCCTGCTGACCCGGCTGCGCCGCCTGCACCGCGACATCACCCTCGTCTGGGCCGACGGCGGCTACACCGGCTCCCTCGTCGGCTGGTGCCGGGACAAGCTCGCCCTGACTTTGGAGATCGTCAAGCGCACCGACGACATGACAGGGTTCGTGGTGCTGCCGAGACGGTGGGTGGCAGAGCGCACGTTCGCGTGGCTGATGAACTCCCGCCGTCTGACCCGGGACTACGAGACCCTGCCCGCCACCAGCGAGGCGATGATCCGGTGGTCGATGGTCACGCGGATGAGCCGACGTCTGGCACGGCCACGGGCCGCCGGCCGGCACTGAATGCCCCCGACGCCTCCAGGAGGAGCCACCCGCGCTCCGCCAGGCGCCGGGCTTTCGACCGCAGCCCCTCGACCTTCGCCGGCGTCGCCTCAAGGCCCAGCTCCACCGCGATCTCCTTGGCCCGAAGCGGCCCGTGACCCGTGGACCGCTGCTGTTCCAGCACGCCCAGAATTCACTGATAGTCCGGCGCAAGAACCGTCACCGGCAGCCCTTCCCGCCAGGGCGGCACCGGCGAGCCCGGCACCGGCGCGAGCGACGGCGCCGCTTTCTGCTCCGCCTCGGTCATGGTCACGGCAGTGGACTCGGCCGCAGAGACTGCCAGGGCCTCGACCAGTTCCTCCCGCGCGATCACCCGCCGGTCCAGCTCGATCTCCGCGGCCTCCAACACCTCAGCCAACCGCGCGACTTCCTCCCGCAGACCCTCCACCCGCATGCGGGCAGCCGCCTCCCGCTCCTCCAGCATTCCCAGCACCGACGCCACCGCGCACTCCTCGACCATGAAGCGGACACAAGACGTCGGCATGCCTCCCTGAGGTTCCCCCGAGATGCGGGGGTTGATGACAGTGGGTCAGATGGTCTTCATGAGAGGAACATCGACCATGGCTGCTCCCAGAAAGTACTCGCTCGAATTGCGTGAGCGCGCGGTGCGGATGTATCGCACCTCGGACCCGAAGCCGCAGATCAAGAAGCTCGCCGTCGACCTCGGTGTGCATCCGGAGGCCCTGCGCGGCTGGATCCGGCAGGCCGAGGCGGACGCCGGCGAGCGCGATGACCGGCTCACCACCGACGAACGCGCCGAGCTGGTCGCGCTGCGCAAGGAGAATGCCCAGCTCAAGCGGGCGAACGATGTCCTGCGGACGGCGTCGGCTTTTTTCGCGGCGCAACTCGACCCGACCCGGCCCAGGTGACCGCGCTCCTTGACGAGCATCCCCGCCTGGGAGTCGAGTGCGTGCTTCGGGAACTGCACCTCTCCTCCTCCACCTACTACCGGTGGCGCCGCGCCGAGCGCGAACCGTGCGAACGGCGGCGTCGTGACGCCGAGCTGACCGAGCGGATCAAGGAGATCCACACGGAATCCGGCGGCGTCTACGGCTCACCGCGCGTGCACGCCGTCCTCAAGCGGGAGGGCGTCCACGTCGGGCGCAAACGCGTCGAGCGGCTGATGCGCGAGGCCGACATCGCAGGCGTGAGCCCGAGACGGAAGGGCTTCACGCGCCGTGACCCGAAGGCCACGCTCGCCCCGGACCTCGTGGAGCGGGACTTCACCGCGAAGGCGCCGAACCGGCTGTGGGTCACCGACCTCACCATGATCTCGACCGGCGAGGGGCCGTTGTGGCTCTCCGCGATCCGCGACGCGTTCTCCCGCCGGGTGGTCGCGTGGGAGACCTCCGCCCGAGCCGACGCCGACCTGGTGCTGACCACGCTGGAGTACGCCCTCGCGTCCCGCGAGGTCGAGCCCGGCAGGCTCATCCATCACGCCGACCACGGCTGTCAGTACACGTCCATCAAGCTAACAACTCGCCTGGTCAGAGCGGGAGTTCAGGCATCTATAGGTTCCGTCGGGGACTCGTACGACAATGCTCTCGCGGAGAACCTGTGGATGCTGATCAAGACGGAGTGCGTGCGCGGTCGCGTCTTCGCGACCAGGGCCGAGGCGAACCTCGCGCTCTTCGAGTACATCGACGGCTTCTACAACAGCCGGCGCATCCAGGAACGGCTCGGCTGGCTCAGCCCGATCGAGTTCGAGGAAGAGCACTACACCAAGCAGGCGACGGCCGAACCGACGAACCTGAACACCCGCCAACCCGCTCTGACCAGCTGATCAGCACCTACCGCACAGCGGGGGAACCTCACCCTCAACCCGAGCGAAACCATGCCTGACCAGCAGGAGTCAAGTGATCACGTTCGATTGAGATACGGCTTCTGATATCCGGCGAAAGCCTCCTGCCCCAGCCCCTGGTATGCGAGCACCCGGCACGCATACAGCGGGCTGGGGCTACCTGCACGGCGTGCGGGTCATCCTCTGCATCCAATGACCTGCATGCGCACGGCCCCTACTGAGGCGGTCATCCCCGCTTGGGCTCGTATGGGCTCCAGCCACGCAGGTACGGGCGCAGGTCTTCTGGTGTGATCGCCGGGGGTTCTGGTGTCCCTGGGTTCTGGGGTACTGGGTCGATGCGGTCGGCATAGTCCCGGGCCCAGGTCGCCCAGGCAGTGGCTGCTTCGGCCTTGCCAGAGGTGGCGTGGTGGTCTTCGAGTGCGTCGCAGTAGGCGCGGATGGCGGTGGCTTCCTGCCATGCCTGCACTTGCGTGCGCAGGGCTTTCAGCCGATGGTCTTCCAGCAGGGCGGTGCGAGCTTGTTGCATCGCGGTCAGCCAGCGTTGGCGTGTCTCTTCTTCTTTGCGCTGTTGAGCCTGCTGTCGTTCGTACTCGGTGTGTGCACGGTGAGCGATCTCTCTGAACAGGGCGGGGAGTTTGTCTTCCAGGCTCCACTGCTTCCGGTCTCCCCAGTGAGTACGCCGGCCCCGATGCGCGTAGGTGTGCTCGAGGCTGAGCTCGAGTTCGTGGGATGGGCGTGTGGTGCGCGCGGTCACGCGTTGCCAGGCGTATTTTGCGCTGCTGGGGTCGGGGACCTCGTAGGAGCCTTCGTGGAGGGAGAGCGGGAAGGAACTGTCGCCGATGGTGATCACCAGGCTGGCTGCTGAACCGGTCTCTGGGTTGCTGACCGTGTAGGTGTTGGCCTCGGCTGCGTGGCAGAGGGCGTGGAGGATGCGGCGGGCGCGGGGCTGGCAGTCGGGGCAGGCCGGGATGTGTGCTGCGGCGGCTGCGGGGTGCAGGCGTTCTGGGGGCAAGTTCTCGGGAACTGGAACGGACTCGCCTGGGGGCGCGGAGCGTCGCGGCGGTGACCCAGGGCGCAGGGTGATGACCAGGTCGCCTTTGTCGCGTCCGGTGTGCCGGAGATGGTGGCCGTCAGGGACCAGGTGGTCTGCGCGTGCAGTGTGCAGGGCGCGGCGCCAGCGGGCGCGCTCGTCCGGGGTGGGGGTGGTGATGTGCAGGGTACCGCCGGCTTGCTGGAGTCTGGTGATCAGTTCAGCCGCCTCGGGGGCCGTCGAGGGGGCAGAGGCGTTCGAACGTGGGGCGAGCGAGGCGTCGGTGCGGGCGAGGTGTCGACAGCCGGCCTCAGTGGGGGCTGCGCTCCAGCGACCGTCAGCCCGGGTCATGGCGACCAGGCCCTGGTCGCGCAGGGCATAGACGGTCGTGGTGAGGCCGGAGTCGTCGGAGGTGACGGGTTTCTCGCCGTGGCAGATGCGACGCAGGACGTCGAGCTGGCGCTCGCTGAGCTTGGTGCGGGCCACGGAATCTTCCTGTCGTCGGTGCCAGGACGGTCGGATGTCAGTCGTCGCGCTCTGCATGGCGCAGCGTCTCGAGGGGGATGCCGAGTTCCCGCTCGAAGCGGTCGGCTGCCCTGACCTGTCCGGCCTGGCGGAGACAGCCGATGGCCTGCTCCATGAGCTGGCCGATGCGGAAGACCTCATCACGCAGCGCCTTCAGTTCCTCGAAGCTCTCTACAACGTCCGCGCCGCACCACTGGCGCAGCAGGTCGTAGGCGGGTTGGGAGCTACGATCGACCTCTGCGCAGATCTCGGGGCTGATGTGTGTGCCGGAATTCTTGCCGCGGCCACGGTAGTAGCGGCCGTAGATCGCGGCTTGCCGTGCCTGGCGTTCGTGCTGGTCCACGACGGCCATGAGATGGTCGGCCCGGCTGCGGGCCAGGAGCCGCGCCACCTCAACGGTGGTGGGCCAGGGCGCGGTCAGTGCACCATCGGTGTCGGTGAAGGCCCGCGGGTCACTACAGAAGAAGCTCTCGGGCACGTCGAGGAGCGTCGCCAGCGCGGGCACATCGTCGACGTACAGCAGTCCCCGGTCACGGTAGTTGACGCCGAAAGACACCAGCCCCTCCCACAGGTGCTCGTCGAACAGGATGACGACCGCTCGGAATGCTGTGTCTTCGTCGTCCGGGCTGTCCCGCGTCAGCTCGCTCCACCGCTCCTCGCGGGCCAGCCAGGCATCCTTGTCCTGCCAGACCACACGCAGCCGGGCCGGCGGCACCCACTCCTGCCTGCCTTCGGCTTCCTCCGCGACGAAGCGGACTTTGACACGCAGCGGGCGTTGCGTGGCCATCTTCAGGACCTCGACTTCCGCGACCGGTCCGTGGTGCGGCGCCACCCGGTACGCCCACCGCTCCCCCACTTCCACAGGCCCCCCTCTCCTGGCGAACGTTTCGCCACCATCCTGCTCCTGATCACACGACAGGAGGGTGAGCTCCGGCAGATCTGGCCCCCGTGGCGGTGTCCCCAAGTCCCTGGGTGGAGCGGCGTTTCGCTCGCTGGGCCGTCGGCCGCTGCTGCTGGGCGCTCCGATCCGGCAGCTGCGGTTGCGGTCCATGCCAGTCGAGGTTCAGGCGGCGCGCTCATAAGCGGTGCTGGTCCCGAAGACTTCGTCGAAGGGAAGCGCATGACGGCTACTGACCAGATGGTAGGCACCACTGGTGGGCCGGAGCGTGTGGAAGGCGTTGTAAAGGACTTCCGCGGGCGTCAAAACCCAGAGGTCCCCCAGGACGTAGTACAGCGGTACGGGCGCATGAGCGCCCATGAACTGCAGGCCTGCCAGGGCGCACGTGTGGGAGATGGCATAGTTCTGGGACGAGGTGCTGGGCATGCGGGCTTTGGCGTCGATGGTGACCAGCTCGCTGCCGCGAGCGGCGATGAGGTCGGGAAAGTAGCGCAGTGCCGAGTGCGTGTGGCCCAGGGCTTGCTGAATCGGTGCCGGGTAGGTGCCCTGTCCGCAAGGGTGGACGGTCCAACCGCGTGTCTCAAGTGCCTGTTTCACGGTGCGTTCGTGCTGGTCTCCGATGGTCTTTCGTGCCAGCCAGTCGGTCACTCCTGCGCCTCCCTGTCGGCCGCAACTTCGCGTAGTACGAAGCTCCACTGTGTTGTATTACCACCGTAGCGGCTATGATGCCGACATGCCGGAGTACGTTGACCCACGTTTTCGTCCTACGCTGTGGCCTGGGTCCACCATCCCGATCCCGCCCCTGACGCGACGCATCAAGAACGTGCGCGTGGAGGGCGACTGGATCCTGTGGACTCCCGCTCCCTTTGAGGACCGCACCTTCGTAGAGCTGCCCGAGGACTTCTACCTGCGCGAGCTGATGGAACTGCCGGCCGACGACCTCGAGGGCGCAGCCCGCATGATGTCGGCCTACGGCCCACTCTTCGGCGCCGACCGGGACGATCTGTCCTTCGATAACGAGGAGGTGTACTACAAGGTGCAGGACATCCCCGAAGCCGGCAGCGATCAGCAGTCCCATCCGTTCGGTGTCCACCGCGACCTGGTGGCCATCTACGTGCGGACCGCGCAGGACGCGATCACGACATGGCTGGCCTGCCAGCAGGAGGGCGGGCTCGAGGAACTCGTCCGCCCGCACGTCACCGAGGAGACGCTGGCCGACCTTCGAGCACAGACCCAGCACCGCGAGCAGCCCTGGCCGCAGTCGCTCGAGGAGCTGCAGGAGATACTCATCGACGCCGAACTCACCTCGCTGGAGGAGGTGCTGAACCGGGCCCTTGGCCGCTTCAGCATCGGCATCGGCGATCTCTCCGACCGCTACCCCACCGTCTACTCCGCGGCGTTCCTGCAGCTGTACAACCACCTCGTCGAAGGCGCCACCATCCACCACTGCGCCAACGAGAAGTGCGGCCGCGCCTTCGTCCGCCAACGCGGCCGCGCCGCATACCGCCAACACCGCACCACCGGCGTCAAGTACTGCTCCCGCGAATGCGCCCGCGCCCAGGCCCAACGCGAACTCCGCCGACGCCGCAAGCAAGAGGCCAGCAATCCCTGAATGTGGGCCATGGCTTGAGAAGCTCGTGGATCATCCGGCATGTCCGTACGTCCCAGAGTTGGACGTCTTCAGCGCCGGTGGCCAGGACGTTGCACCACCGACTACGGGCCAGAGCCGAACAATTTACAGTCCCGCCAGATCTGCAGGGCCGCAGGAAACCGCCTCCACGACACCAGGCGGCGAAAAGGCGCCATCTTCGGCGTAGGACGGAGTTCATCCTGCCCAACGGCTCGCTCCGTACTCTGAGTTATCGGTGGATGATCACTTCTCCCCATGTGGGTGAGGATAGGCTCCTCGGAAGCAGGCGCCTGCGACCGCCAGAGGCATGAGCAATGCTCATGACTTGTGGATCGGCCTCAGGTTGGACGCGAAGGGCGTACCTTCCCGAGTGATCGACTTCTGGTCATCGAGTAGGCCGACGTTGCACCGTCGGCCGGGAAGGCACGCCCGTGTTCAGCGTAGTGAATGCCGACGGTTCCACCGAGACCGGCTCCCTGATCGACGACATCGTCCGCGAGGGCGCGAGGCGGATGCTGGCCGCCGCCCTGGAGGCCGAAGTCAACGCCTACATAGCTGAGTTGGCCGACCAGCGTGACGAGGCGGGTCGGCGGCTGGTGGTCCGCAACGGCTACCACCGCGAACGCGCGGTGACCACGGCCGCCGGCTCGGTCGAGGTCAAGGCACCGCGGGTCAACGACCGACGGGTCGACGAAGCGACCGGCGAACGCAAGCGATTCTCCTCGAAGATCCTGCCGCCGTGGTGCCGCAAGTCGCCGAAGGTCTCCGAGGTGCTGCCGCTGCTCTACCTGCACGGATTGTCGTCCGGGGACTTCGTGCCCGCGCTGGAGCAGTTCCTGGGCAGCTCGTGCCGGGCTGTCGCCGGCCACTGTGACGAGACTGACCAGGCAGTGGCAGGACGACCACGCCACCTTCCAGGAGCGCGACCTGTCGCAATCCGACTACGTGTACGTGTGGGCCGACGGCGTGCACCCCAAGGTCCGCCTGGGCCAGCCCGCTCCTGTGTCCTGGTGCTGATGGGCGTGCGCACCGACGGCTCCAAGGAGCTGATCGCGCTGGCGGAGGGGCTGCGGGAGTCGACCGAGTCGTGGGCCGACCTGCTGCGCGACTGCCGTCGGCGCGGCATGCGCGATCCGGCGCTGGTGGTCGGGGACGGCGCGATGGGCCTGTGGAAGGCCCTCGCGGAGGTGTTCCCCGATGCCTGGCATCAAAGGTGCTGGGTTCACAAAACCCGGAATGTCGCGAACGCCCTGCCGAAGTCCGCACAGCCGGGCGCGAAGAAGGCCCTGCAGGAGATCTACAACGCCGAGGACCGCACCCACGCCGAGAAGGCCGTCAAGGCGTTCGAGAAAGCGTACGGCGCGAAATGGCCGAAGGCCGTGAAGAAGATCACCGACGAGGTCGACGAGCTGCTGGCGTTCTACGGCTTCCCCGCCGAGCACTGGATCCATCTGCGCACCACCAACCCCATCGAGTCGACATTCTCCACGGTGCAACTTCGTACGAAGGTCACCCGCGGCGCGGGCAGCCCGGCCGCCGCCCTGGCGATGGTGTTCAAGCTTGTCGAGTCCGCCCAGGCCCGCTGGCGCGCCGTGACCGCACCCCACCTCGTCGCCCTTGTCTGGGCCGGCGCCCGCTTCGAAAACGGTCACCTCGTCGAACGCCCCGAGGAACCCGTCGCAGCGTGACACACCTCAACCGACCCACCATTCTTGACAGCCGCTCCTCGCGCCCTGCGATCCCGCGCTGTCTGTTCACATTTTCCTGCCTCCCCAGAGTTGGGCGGGGGCGCAAACGCTGGGTGCCCCGACGATCATCAGTTGTTCTCGTCGGGGCGGAGTAGCCGTTCGAGTTCCTCCTGGGTGGCTTGGACAATGAGGACGCGCTGGCCCGCTTCGTTCTCCGCGGCCACAACACTCCCCTCACCGCGGCTCAACCACAGATCGCGAAGCGCACATAGTGCCTGCAGGATGGAAGCTGCGCTTCCCGCCACCGAGAGCACCGTGACTGGGTCCATGGCCCGTGACGGCCGGCCCCTGGAGATCGTCACGCCGTCGCGAGCCCGCAGCGCGCCTTCTGCGACCTCGACTTCCGCTTCCACACGGGACTCAATCCGAATGTCGATTTCCACTAGACCACCTTTCACATCCTACTTTTCGCATCTCACGCAAGGGGTCGTCAAGGAGTGCCCATATAGGAGAATGAGGCCCAGTCCTCAAGGCCCTGATCGGCCGACAAGGCGCGCTGTGCACAGGCCACCGCGCGTTGGGGGGTTATTCCCTCGGCCATTGCGGTGTAGAGATGACGGATGAACTTTTCAGCGGTGTCATCGTATACGGCCCATCTGCTTGCGATAACGGCACGGGCGCCCATGCGTAAGAAACTCCCTGTCAAACCTGTGCAGTCGTTCGTCGTACCGAAGGACGTCAGACCCGACGAGCAGGCTGAAAGGGTCACCACTGGGTCTCTCGTGAAACGGCGCTCCAGAAGGTCTCCAGCGGTTACCCGTTTCGAGTCGTTGCTGTGGTCGTCTGTCAGATGCAGGGCGGATCGCAAGGGTGCTAGGGGATTGAATGTTCCGTGACAGGCAAAGTGCACTAGGTGATAGTCGCCCCCCAATGTATTCAGCACGTCCGCTTTGGTGCAGTCGGCCCCGTAGAGAACGTCGACTCTGTCCGTCCACAGCTCTCTCAGGCGTTCGACCTCGACGGACACTCGCGGAAGATCAGTGCCACTGTAAACCACGGCAAGAACACGAGTACCCTGTTCCCCGACTACCCGCTGAGCCAGGTGATTTCCGAGCAGCACGGACGGCAGGTAGAAGAGTTCGAACTTCCGACCCAAGAGTTGGGCGCCGTCAAGAGGAATTCCTTCGTAGGCCACATGGCTCAGCGGGCCAGGTGCACTAATGGCGATCCTTTTTCCACCCCAGTCTTGAATTACTTTCTCGATGCCGCCTAGCATGATTTTATGAGCCTCGGCGCAAGATCGGCGCAAACGGCGCTCGCGGAATGTTCCCGGCTCAAGGTGCAGGCCCGCGATCACGCGCTCCAAGGTGTTGGGATCGATCGGCCACTGGTGGCCCTGTACGTCCCAGCCACGTGCGCCGTCTGGGAAGGCCAGGATCGCCGACATCTTGCCAGAGGTGGCGGTGAAGCTGCAGATGGCGGTGTCATCTGGCCACCCCGCATCGCGCAGCGCCATCAGACCTCTGTTGATGCGTTTGGAGGGCCTGTCTATATTCACCAACTCAGCGACATCTTTGCGAATTTGCACAGGAATTCGGGGAATTATGTGCCATCGTGTAAGAACGCGCCGACGGGAGGGGAGATGGACCCGCGGTCCAACTAAAACGCGCACGAGCGAGGCGCTGACGCGGCGCCGAATATCTTCCGGAGTCTCTCTACCAAAGCGCACGGTGGTTGCTCTGACTGTCTCGACAGTTTCCAGTGCCGATCGCGGCCTGCCTAGCGCGACCTGCAGACGGGCCACTTCATCGAAAGCATTGCAGTATTGCACAGCGCCGTGACCCAGCGTGGTTTCGTCGTCCGCGATGAGAAGTTGCTCCTGAGCCGTTCTGGCTGCCAATTGGAACGATGCGAGCGCGCCGTGGGGGTCGCCACGCGCCTCCTGCATCCGCGCGATCATGATCAAGTTCCTGCAGAACTGCTGGATATCCAGGTTACGCGGGCTGTCAAAGCTGGCAAGTACGTCACGCAGCGCTTGGAGGGGCGGGGATACCGAGCTCTCGGTCAGGCTCAGGAGTGCCTCTGCCCTCGACACTCGCAGAGAGCCCCGCACTTCACCGAGAGCTGGGTCGGTCAGGGCCAGATCAAAGAGGCGAACAGCTTTGTCGAGGTCCTCTCGTGAGGCATCGCCAGACTGGAGCAGAGACCCGAGAGCATGCCGTGTCCGGGCCAGTCCTTCCTGCATGTTGGTGCGTTTTTCGAGGCTCTCGGCCTCTTCCACCAATACGCTGCAGATCTCCAACGCATTCTCCGCGGCGGCCACGCCGATCGCTCGATAGCTTTCTGGCCCTCCGGTCAGCGCAAGTTCCGGGTCACCTCCGGCCAGTAGGCTGTTGATCGAAAGAGCGAGATTGTGAAGGATCGCATATCGCGCCAGAGGTTCCGCTTCAGTTTCGGCGCATTCTCTCAATATTGCGACCGCTCGGAGACCGGCAGTCAGTTCTCCAGTCTCCCGGTAGTACTGACGCAGCAAGGACCCTTCCAGGTTCATCAGGGGTAACGCGCCGGTGTCATAACTGCACCAGGTATGAAGGCTACGGATGAAAAGAACGGTAGGTATGAGATGCTGTGCTGCATCCGGGTAATAGCTTCGCCACTTCAGCTCATCGACAAGCCTTCGAACGTCGGCGGCAGCATCGACGCCCCACACGTGGTGATTTCCTGCCTCTAGCGGCCGGAAGTCGTTGAACCGACTCGGGTATTCAGGCCGGAGCCATGTTGATATCGGAAAGTACTGACTCGAACCGCAGTCAGGGCAGCTGACCGGTCTGAATAGTGCAGTCCTCACTATCCATGAACGGTCGCAGTCTTGGCAGAGCGCCTCCTGAACCCATCGATGCACGATGAGCCGCAGCGCCCCACCGTCCCCACTAGGACATGGCTCTCCCCCTAATTCCCGAGGTGGACTCAGTGGGCTCAGATGCCGGTTGAGCCGGTACTCCTCGCCGCATTCATTGCACAGGAAGAATGTCTGCGCATCGAATGAGAGAGTCGGGAAAACATCAGCGGACAGATATTCCGCCGGCAACTGAAAGCGGTAGTGCCTGTTATGCAACTGCTCCCCCGGTGTTGCTGTCCCACAGTAGCGGCGGGATGCCGCCTGACCCACTCCCCTTCAGGGGCGAGCATCTCCAGCCGCGGCAGCCTCCAAACGGTCCGCATACAGGCGAGTGGATCGCTTCAGGTTGGTGGCCCAGAGCCCCACCCCACCTCGTCACCGTCGTCCGGGCCGGCGCCCGCTTCGAGAACGTCATCTCGTCGAACGCCCCGAGGAGCCCATCACCCTCAACCGACCCACTACTCTTGACAGTTGCTCGTCAGGCATCTTGCCGTGGGCGTCCGCCGCAGGGCTGACACACGAAGCCGCTCGTAGGCTGTACTGGGCTACTACGTGTCTACAGGAGGGGGAAGGCGGTCTGATGCATGTTCCGCCTGTGGTGGCGAACGGGATCTCAACCGACCACTGCGTTCCTGGGCTTCCCTTTGTTGATGACACTCACGTCCCGTTGGATGACCCCCAGGCCCTTGAAGCGGTGGGGCGTGGAGCAGGCAACGGCATGTGGGGGCGTTGGGACGAGGAGTACCTCGACGGCAGCTGGCGCGCGTTCACGACGGACCCGGTCCGCCGGGGGCTCGCTTGGTGTGTGCGCTATCATCCCGAGTTCGGCCGATCTGTTCTGCTGGTCCGGGACGAGGATGCCGCGAGTTTTCATACGCTGTGGCACGACGGGCCGCTGCTGTTTCGCTCTGGCGGATACTGGTGGGACGGAACGACGTGGTATCGACCGCTCCAGGTATGGGATGCGGCGAGTGAGACCTATTCACGCAGACCAGTGGAATCAGCAGTGACCGTACTATCCGAAGATCTCCTCCAGAGCGGCGGGGACCCTTCACGTGCGTCTGTCCTGCGTGCTGGCGACGTCGGCACCGAGCCGCTGCAAGCCGATGAGTGGAAAAACCACCTTGCATTGTGGGCCGAGTATCGCGCCGAGCGCAAGACAGCCTCCGACGTCTCCGCATGTGTAGTGGGACTGACGGCTCCCGAGCTGGCCACGGACGTCCTGGTGGGCTTGACGAAGATGGCGGAGCTTGCGGGCATGCAGCCTGTCGCTCTGCGCAGAGCCATGGCATCGAAACAGAGTGACGTTCCGCAGCCACAGGCTGTCGTGGGTGGCCGAAGAGCATGGTCCCGGCCGGTTATCGAGGACTGGCTCGAGCAGCGTTTCCGCTCGACTGACAGCGTTGTGGCCACCATGGCGTCCAAGGGGAGCAGCGACACGTCAGTCGGGGTTGCGGACCTGCAGGCACACTTCAGCACCCAGTTCATGTCCGTGCTGTGGAACGATCCTGAGGCGCGCCGGCGATGGGCGCGACGGCACCGCAACGAGGACGTGGTGCGTGAAGTGAGCGACGAGCTGGCCTGGCACACGGCGGCCGGACTCGACCGAATCGTGCCTCCCGACGCGCTTTCGACGGTCATCCGTCTGGCAGTGATGGACGAGATAGCCACGAGCGGGAGAAGCAACTTGGCCCTGTGGGGAACGGAGCAAGGTGCTCAGTTCTTCGGGCTTTTGACCCCTGTGACGCAGATGCTCGACTGGCTCATCCGCCATCGTCCCGACCATGCGCACTACACCATCAGCGGCATCATCGGGGAAGCCGAACGACGCTTCCAGGTGCCCCGGGCGATCACGGTGCGTTCCCTGCGTACTGCACTCGCGCTGGACGGTCAGTTGCCGGACGATGCGTATGAGCGGTTCTTTCAGCGGGCCCTGCCGCCAGACATGGCGGAATGACTCTCCTTTCGTGCAGGGGTTTGGGACGATGCTGGCCCGATGGCGTCGGCCGGGCTGTTGGAGAGGCGCAGTCGGTAACTTCCCTTAAAAAGTTTGCTGATGGTGGGAGCAGGGGCGTGACCGCGGAGGCGGGATGGTGCCCGCCCCCGAGGCAGGCTGCAGCGGTAGCAACCATGCCTCCCGGATTGCGGAGATGAGCGGGCGAGCGCTGTAGGGGGACAGTCCTAGTTCCTGCCGTGCCTCGGCAAGGAGTTCCGGATCACCATCAGGGCCACGCTCAGCCGCCGCTTGTCGGCGCCGGTCGAACCCGTCCGCGCTGAAGATGTCGAGCAGTGTGAGGGAGAAGTAGGCGTAAGCAGACGCCTCGTCGATGATGTGCCGGGCGTCCTCTGTGAGGTCAGCATGCGGCGTTTGGCCGAGGTCGTTGGCCGAGCCGATGGCGAACTGCTCCAGTGCGTAATGCACTTCGAACTCCGTGCAGGGGCAGGCGCTGCGTAGGTGGGCAACGAGGTTACGGAAGGCGTTGAGGATGCTGTAGGTATCGGGTGACCACTGTTTCTTGCTGAGAAGGGTCCGGAAACCCGCCAAGGTTTCGGCGAGTTCCTGGAGTACCAGACCGCGGGAAATGTCCGCTAGTTCGTCGGATGCGGTCTTGTCCCGGGTCTCCATGATGCGCCGACCGTAGCGCAGCAGGTCACGCGGTATCCCTCCGGACAAAGCATGGGCGAGCATGATGTACGGGTCCGACAGGTCGGGGGCGCGGCGGGCCAGGATGGTGCGGGACTCCTGCAGGGTGGACGGCTGGACGTAGACGACGTCGTCGAGGGAGCTGTCCGTGACGTCGCGGTGCGGCAGACCCCGGCGGACAAACGCGGCTCCTACGTCCTCGGCGACGGAGATCAGGTAGTGAACGTGTGGGACGCCGAGAACGGCCTTGATCTCGCCGAGGAAGGCCAGAGCTTGGGTTTCTGATCCGAGGCGGTCCACCTCGTCGATGGCGAGTACGACGCGGCCGCCCTCCTTTCTGTACTCCGCTGCGATCTGGGACAGGAGTTCTCGGAAGTCGCCTACGAGTTCGGGGAAGTTCGGGGGGATCGTGGACACGGAGGTCGTGTGGGCGGTGCCCAGTGAGCCGATCTGTGAGGCGCCGGTGGTGAGTGCCGCGCTCGATGACTGGATCGTCTGCAGCCGGTAGAGGTGGTTGCGACATCGTGTCACGAGTGCCGGTTCCGATGGACGGGGTTTCCAGTTGCTGGCTTTGAGCAGGAGGAGGCCAGTCAATACTGCTGCGATACGCAAGGGGTTTTCAGGATCGGCCAGTACCGCCTGTGTCTCAGGGTTGCGCAGGACGAAGACCACCAGCAACAGGGCCATGGCCCTGCTAGCCCACCTGACGGCCGTCTTCACAACCGTCTGTGATTCGTCTGCGGGCAGGCGCCGGCCACTGCTCGCTGCCTGAGACAAGACAAAGCACAGAACGGCATAGAAACAGAGCCTGAGCACCGTGGCCGGAGACAGAGCTCCCAGACGCCGAACGACTTCATTGTCTGCAAGCAGTGTCGCCAGGCTGACCAGGCATAGCGCAATCCCCGTGAGAGCACTGAGGGCCAGAACGGACTGGCGCAGGAATCCGAACAGCCAGGATGCGGTGCGCAGCCTCCACCACAGGGCACCGATGATGAGGAGGGAAACGCTCGTCCCCGCCGCTTGGCCGTGCCAGGTGAGCTCGGCCCAGGCCATCACCGAATCGACGTGCGTGCCGACGTAGTCGCGTACGGAAGGTTCGTAGTAGTCAGGCAACAAACGGGCCGCTGCGGCCCCGCCCAGTACGAGACATGCTGCGGCGGGAAGAGCGAAAGCAGACCAGTGCAGCCGTCTCTTGCACCAGCCCCATACACGGCGCAGGAATCGGCGCACGTTGGACAACCGGGCGAACTCGGGTAGGTCGTACCCTTTCGCTTCGACGTATGTCTCGCACAGCTGTACCGAGAGCGACAGCACAAAGTCATGAGGTGCATACGTGGCCGGTGCCTGAGCAAGTAGACCGAAATCAGCCTCCTGGACGCAGGTTTCGAGCAAGGTCGTCTTGCCAGCGCCTCGTGGCCCGCACACCGCTACCGTTCCTGCGTCGATTTGCGAAAGCTTCCGTCTCAACAGCAGAGTCGGGGCGCTGTCCACCACATATCCGCGCCCCCGGGGTGAGCGCAGCCCGTCATAGTTGTCGGTGATCAGCAGCGAATCGGGGTCCTCCCCCAGCATGCTGCGCACGACCTTCACGATCACCGGCTTGATCGCATGCCGGCGCAGTTCCTGCCCCCATAGGGCCGCCAGGAAGCCGAACTGACAGCGCAGCGCGAGGACTCCAAGGGCCAGCCATCCGGCACGGAAACATTGACGCAGGTCGGCCCACACCTGCGTCTCCCGCTGGCGGAGTAGGAGGCAGATGAGCGCCGTGGCAGCCAATACGGTGCTCCCCACCACCTGGCCCCACGCAGCCAGCACTGTGAAACCGGCCGCTGCGGCCGTCAAGCAGACGGCCCACCATTTCCACGCAGTCGCCTCGGCTGCCTCCCGTTGTTTCCGCTGGGCTTCGCCTAGAGCCGACCATGCCCTGCTGGCGTCGACGAGCTCTCGTGCGGATGCCGCCCGGACCTGCTGTTCGTTCTCCGGAAACAGCATCCGCCACTGCACCAGGCCGGCGTGCGCCCCGTCGCGTCTGCCCAGCAGTCGAGCCGTGCTGGGGTCTGCTAGGCCAGCCCTCACCCCGTGCCGATACACCTCATGAAGGTCAGCGGCAACGAAGTCCTGCACGAACGCCCAGCGCTCTTTCCACTTGGCCGGCCATGGCACCATCACAACACCCCCTGGGCAACAAGACCGGGAATCGTAACGCCCTGCACTGACACCGCCACCCTCCCCTCGGGTCAGTCGGTATGGCGTTGTGCGGGGTCAAGGCTGCTGAGGACTGCGTGTACAAGGTCGCGGCTGTATGTGAGGTGCGGGGAAGGTCCGGTCGACGGCGGCGGTGAACCGGCCAGTGTGCTGGTGGTGTCTGACCAGCACAAACTCGGCACCCGCTATAGCGGGCTGCACGAGAATGACATGGCCCTTCGTAACTCATGTCAGCACCGGATGAGCACCATCCGTCAGCGCCAACCACCAGGTCACCGGGCCAATACCACTGACACTCAGATGACGAGGCTGAACTGACACTCCCCTACAGACTCGCATCCCCGCGTCGTCGATCGACGCGGAGTTCTACGAGCTGGAGGCCGGCCGCCACGGCCCGCCGGACCGGGTGTGGTCGGCGTGGCTGTGCGGCGACCACACCGTCGCCGAACGGCGCGAGGTGCTCAGGCAGTTCGCCAACGGCATCGACGCAGCCGGCCGCCGGGTCCACCGCGCCTTCCTCGCGTCCGTGCGCGTGCTCGGAGAAGGCGTCGACATCACCGGCGAGCGGGGAGTCGAGGGCGTGTGCTTCGCGGACACCCGCGGCTCCCAAGTGGAGATCGTGCAGAACATCGGCCGCGCGCTCCGGCTCAACAAGGACGGCTCCACCAAGGTCGCCAGGATCATCGTGCCGGTGTTCCTGGAGCCGAACGAGGACCCGACGGACATGGTCGCCAGTGCCAGCTTCCGCCCCCTTGTAGCGGTCCTTCAGGGCCTGCGTTCGCATGACGAACGTCTGGTCGAGCAGCTCGCCTCCCGTGCCCTCACCAGCGGCAAGCGCAAGGTCCACATCCAGCGTGACGAGGACGGGCGGATCGTCGGGGCCGGCGGCGAAAGCGACGGCGAGGACCAAGAGCAGAACGACACCGACGCCGCTGCCGAGTCAGCCCTGCTCCACTTCTCCAGCCCGCGCGACGCCGCGACCATCGCGGCCTTCCTGCGCACCCGGGTCTACCGGCCCGAGTCCCTGGTGTGGCTGGAGGGTTACCAGGCCCTGCTCCGCTGGCGGAAGGAGAACGAGATCACCGGCCTCTACGCCGTGCCCTACGACGCCGAGGTCGAAGTCGGCGTCACCAAGGACTTCCCCCTCGGGCGGTGGGTGCACCAGCAGCGCAAGGCGCTGCGGGCAGGTGAGCTGGAGGACCGGCGCAAGGTCCTCCTGGACGCGCCGGAGGCCGGGATGCTCTGGGAACCGGGCGAGGAAGCCTGGGAGGCCAAGCTCGCCGCGCTCCGGTCGTACCGGCGGGCCACCGGCCACCTCGCGCCGCGGCAGGACGCCGTGTGGGGCGAAGGCAAGGCGATGGTGCCCATCGGGCAGCACATCGCCAACCTCCGGCGGAAGGGCGCGAAGAACGGCCTGGGCAAGGACCCGGAGCGGGCCGCCGTGCGCGCGGCGCAACTGACGGAGATCGACCAGGACTGGGACTGCCCGTGGCCCCTGGACTGGCAGCGCCACTACCGCGTCCTCGCCGACCTCGTCGACGCCGACGGCCAACTGCCCGACATCGCACCCGGCGTGCTCATGGACGGCGACGACATCGGACGATGGCTCCAACAGCAGAAGCAGCCGGGCACCTGGGCGCGGCTCCTGCCCGAGCAGCAGGAACGGCTGACCCAGCTGGGCGTCAAACCGCTTGAGGCGCCGTCTCCCGCCCCGACGGCCAAGCACGCGACGAAGGGCCCGAGCAAGGCGCAGCAGGCGTTCCAACGCGGCCTCGCCGCCCTCGCGCAGTGGATCGAGCGGGAAGGCCAGAAGCCGGTGCCCCGTAAGGCGGTGGAGACCTTGCCCGACGGGACCGAAACCAAGCTCGGCATCTGGTACAGCAACACCAAGACCCGGCGCGACAAGCTCACCCAGGAACAGCTGAACGCGCTGCGGGAACTGGGCGTGGAGTGGGCGTAACGGTTGCAGACCCGGGCGCTGCTAGCCGGCTTCGGGTCGTGGGCTCACCAATCCTTTGTGATTGTTCGGTTACGCACAGCATAAAGCTGTGGTAGATCTGTGGATCTTCGGATCGTCCGGCCGGAGCATGACTGACTCAGAGGTCGGTAGTGGGGGGTGGGCGTGGTCGATGTGTTGGCGGACTCGGTGGGTGATCCCGAGCCCTTCGTTCACCCGATTTTTCAGCTTCGCCCTGGCGAGGACAGCGGATCCGAAACCCTCGGCTTGTATCGGTATCAGGCCGAAGTGGCAGCTCAGGCTTGTCTGGCCATGCTCACCCAGGATGTCATCGACTACGTCGTATGCGAGTGGCATGAGGACTTCGTCATCGCGTTTACGAACGGCGAGGTGGAGCTGGTGTCGGTCAAGCACAGCAGCCGCACGCAGTGGACACTCGCGGATCTCTGCAAGGACGGCGGGATAGCCCATCTGTTTGACCGGTGGTATGCCTGCGGGCGCGCGAGCAACGTGCGGCTTCGCCTGACTACGAATGCGCCCCTCAGCCCCGCGAAAGACAACGCTTCCACGCTTGCCCGTATGTGCGGTCCAGACCCGGAGCTCGCGGTCGGCAGGGACGCCATGGCCAAGAGCTTGTCGCAGCACCTGCTGAAGGTTCGCTGGAAGCAGCCCTACGACAGCATCCCTGAAGTGCTGCCGGAACTGCGCAAGGTCGGTGACATCGCTGCCCCGCAGGATTTCATCGAGCAGGTGGCCGCTTTCATGGCAGTGCTGGAGATCGACTACAAAGACGTGCCGTCCCATCGCCACATCACAGACATCAACATTCGCCGACTGCTTGAGCCAGCCATCGAAAGCCTGCAGCTCGATCACGTCGACGTGAACGCCAGCTACAGACGGATCATCGAACGGGTGGAGCAGGCCAACCGAAGCGAGGGCGAGCAGGGGCAGCTGGCCGCCTACGTCGCCGACTCAAATCGAGTGCGTTACGACACCCAGATTCTGCGACGTGTCGCGAGCCGTACGCTCTACCCCCAAACGATCTTGGACGAGTTCGTCTATCGCCAAGCGACTGTGCCGACGTACACCCGCGGCCAGGCACCCACAATCGCCCCTGGCGGGGCAGCACTGCGTAAGAAGCTGGCGCAGGGCCAGGTGCCTTCTGACGAGGCCACCTACGCCGAGGAGCTCCGCTCGGCCTGGTACGTAACTTGGTCACAGCGCCGTTCCGGGCTGGCAGGGGACGCCATGGACCTGGAGAACCTGCGCTTGGAGGTCGTGGACACCGTCTTCGACTGCCGGGCGCACGCGCAGAGCGAGGTCATTGACGGGGCTGCCTACGGGCAGCGGATGAATCAGCTCATCAGGCAGCGCCTCACCCCTGAGGCCATCGACACGACCTTGCCTTTTAAGATCAACAAGCTTCATCTTCGGGGTCTGGCCTATCAGCTCTGCGACGAGTGCCACTTCTACTTCTCCGCTCCCTTCGATGTCTCGGCCGGGGAAGCATCGTGACGAACGGTGCCGAGCGCCTGGCCGCGGCTGCAGAGATCCGGCGTCAGGCCCGGGGTGATGAGCGGAGGGAAGCGCGCTACCACGAGGCCCGAGTTCTTCTGCTGATCGAGCGGTTCACCACGGCGAAGAGGTCTCTGGACGGTCTGACGAAGCTGGCCAAGTTGGACTTCCTCCTGCGCTACCCGACGATGCTGGAGCGTCTGCTCATTGAGCAGGGAGGAAGCTGGCCGGCGGGGGCAGAGCCCACGTCCTCAGAGCGTCTGGCGGTGGAAAGCCGGATGACGCGGTACAAGTACGGGCCCTGGGACCAGCGGTACTACAGCGTCCTCGGCTCCCTGGCCGGCCGCGGGCTCATCACCTACAGCGGGTCAGCACGCGCGGAATTCCGTGTCACCGCGGACGGAGCGATGGCCGCGTCGATGCTGGCGCAGACCGACGAGTGGGCCGTGGTGGCTCAGCGGACCGCCCTGCTGAAGAAGCGCTTCGACAAGTCGGGATCGGCTTTGAAGACCCTCATCTATGATCGCCTGCCCGACGCGGTGGACAGGCCCTTGCGGACGGAAATCTGATGGCCACCCACCTCCGATTTCTCGCTCTGACCGTCACCACCGCCACCGCGGAGACGACGTACCGCTTCGATCAGCCGGCCACCGTCATCAGCGGCCCCAGTGGTGCGGGCAAGTCCAGCCTTCTCATGCTGCTCAAGCACGCGGTCGGGGGCACCGCCGTCCTGACGCCCGCAGTACGCGATCACGTCCATTCGGTACTGGCCTCCGTCGTGGTCGGCGAGCAGCACATGATCCTCAAGCGGACGATCAGCGGCGATCGCTCCGACCGTGTCGACGTCCTCGATCCCGAGACGATGGCGCTCCAGCACACTCTCGGCACCCGGGCCGAGGAGGGGCAGGTGAGCCTGTCGGACGTTCTCCTGAACGCTCTGGGCTTTCCGCGCGAGAAGATCCCCACCACTCGCAACGGCAAGGCCGCGACCCTCAACCTCACCTTCACCAACCTCTTCCGCTACGTCTACCTGGAAGCCAGTGAACTGGATTTCCAGGTAGTCGGACACCGCGACAACAACTTCAAGAAGCAGCGCAAGACGCTCTTCGAGCTCATGCTCGGTCTCACGACCTCGGCCGTCATGGAACTGGAGAGGCAGGTGAACCAGCTCACCACGGACCTGCGGAAGAAGGAAGCCGAGGAGGAGAACGTCGGCGCCTTCCTGCGGGCCACGGATCCCCGGACCGATGACGAATTGCGCACCGAGCTGGCCGGCCTGCGCGACATGCTGCACAACGCCGAGAACACACTGCGCACACTGCGGACCGAGGTCTCCGAGACCAGTGCCGCGGACGCCGTCCTACGCGGGGACCTGCGAGTGGCCGTCCAGGCGGCGACGGCTGCCACCCAGGAGATGCTCGCCGCCCGGGAACTGGTCGAGGCTCGTGAGTCCGTCATCGCCCAGGTCGAACTCGACCTGCGGCGCCTGGAACGCTCCGCAACCGCGATCGACCAGCTCTCTCCCTTCAACTTCGTGGTCTGCCCGCGCTGCGCGCAACGCCTCGAAGCCCGGACTGTCCCGGAAGATCACTGCGTTGTCTGCCTCCAAACCGATCCCGTCGATGACGACGCGGACCCGGCAGCCGTCCGGGAGGCGCGCAGCGCGCTGGAGCAGCAGCTGCAGGACGCGCGCGAGCTGATGCGAGCGGACACCGAGGTCCTGCGCAGGGCCCGTGACCGGTCCTCTGAGGCCGAGTTCCTCGCCACCAGCCTGCGCCGACAGCTCGATGCACAGACACGCGACGTCGTCGCCCCGCGGTTCGATGCCATCGCGGACTCCAGCACTCGCGTAGCCGCCCTCAACGCGGCGATCGACGCCGTCCTTCACCTGCGTGATTCGTGGGCGCGCGTACGGTCCATCGCTCAAGCCGCCAAGGACATCACCGCGCGGCGCAAAGCCGCCAATGCCGAGCTCAAGACGCGCAAGGCGGAAAGCGATGCCAGACGAACCCTCGTCAGTGACCTGAGCCGTCTTTTCAGCGCCACCCTCGTAGAGCTGAACTTGCCCTGGGAGCAGTCGGCCGTCATCGACCCGGCAACCTACCTGCCAGTGGTCGACAGTACGCCCTTCGAAAAACTTCAGGCTTCAGGCGGCAGTCTCCAGGCCGGCGTCAACATCGCTTACCACCTCGCGCTCCTCGAATGCGGTCTCACCCACCCCGACGTCCTCGTCCCGTCGATCCTCATCATCGACACTCCCCGCAAAGCGCTCGGCAGCAACCCCGACGACCAGGAACGAGGCCGGCGCATCTACAGCCGCTTCAAAGCCCTGACCGACGCATACGGCTCACGCCTCCAGCTCATCATCGCCGACAACGACACCGCACCCTTGCCGGACGACGCCTTCAGCACCATCGAACTCGACTACTACACCCGCCCCATGGTCCCCGGCGTCGCTCACCCCGGCCCCGGCCACACCGCACGCACCGAAGACGAATACCAGGCGTAGCCGCCTCTTACGCTGGGCCAGCGGTTCCGGCCGAACCCGGCGAAGATGGTGAGACTGCCGAGCGGATCCGGTGATCGACTCGGAGTTCGTTCGCCAGGGAGGAGAAGTGGCGTGCGCAATCGGGATGATCGCGCAGTGCTCCTGCGACCGATCCGGCGGCATCTCCTGTCAGGGTGCGCAGCCAGGGCCTGATCTTGTCCTGCGGCGTCCACTGGTCCCACATCGCGTCCCAGGCGAACGCGCCGTTGCAGCTTTCCTCCAGCAGGTGCAGCTGGGCTGCATCGGCGGCGTGGTGTGCGACGGTGAACAGCCACAGGATGACAGCGTCAACTTCGCCGCGCTCCGTTGACCGGTGTGTGCCCAGGAGCTCGGGCATTGCCCGGACGATCTCGAGTGCTCGAGGAGGGTCCGCCATCAACGCCGGTATGAGCGCCTCGGGGTCGATGTTCAGGAGTACGTCGCAGTAGAGGGCAGCGTCGTCGGGATGGGCAGCGGCCAGGGCCACCAATTCCTCTGCCGCGTTCACTGCTCCAGCATTCAGAGCATCACGGAGTGATTCGGCCTGTACTACAGGCGGCACAGGAGGTGTGTCGATCTCCTGGGCGATGAGGTCAAGGAACGCTCGCACCGTCGCCGGCCGTCTCCCGGGGTCCGTGCGCGTCGCCTCCCGGACAACCGCACGCCACGGCCCAGAGTCCGGCACGAGAGGAATATTCTGCTGCGGGATCCTGCCTGTAACCGCCCAGCCGATCAGCTGCCCCAGGCTGTAGATGTCAGCTGGCGGACCGGCGCTGTGAGCGTCGACGCTTAGCTCCGGGGCAGCGAAGCCCTCCGAGCCCATGCTCACTCCGACCCTGGTGCGCTGTGGGTGAGTGGTCTGGCCAGGCGGACGGCGCGCAATGCCCCAGTCGGCCAGAACCCATCGACCGTCAAGCCGGAGCACGTTGGACGGCTTGATGTGAACCGCTCCGGGTCTGATGGAGGCTCGATCCCCTGAGAGGATCGAGTCATGGCACGTCCGTCCCCCTACCCGCCCGAGCTTCGTGAGCGTGCGGTGCGCATGGTCGCGGAGATCCGCCCGAACTACCCGACCGAGTGGGCCGCGATGAAGGCGGTCGCAGCCAAGCTGGGGATCGGTGCGGCTGAGACGGTGCGGACCTGGGTCCGCAAGGCCGAAGTCGACAGCGGCCAGCGTCCCGGCGTCACGTCCGAGGAGGCCGCGGAGATCAAGCGGCTGCGGGCCGAGAACGCCGAGCTGCGGCGGGCCAACGAGATCCTGAAGGCGGCGTCGGCTTTCTTCGCGGCCGAGCTCGACCGGCCCTCGAAACGCTCGTAGCGTTCATCGACGCACACCGCCAGGTGTTCGGAGTCGAGCCGATCTGCCGTGTTCTGACCAGCCACGGACTGAAGATCGCAACGAGCACCTACTACGCCGCCAAGAACCGCGCCCCCAGCGCCCGGTCTGTCCGCGACGCCGAACTGAAGACGCAGATCAGCCGCGTCCACACGGACAACTTCAGTGTCTACGGCGTGCGAAAAGTCTGGCGGCAACTCCACCGCGAGGGCATACCGGCGGCACGCTGCACCGTCGCACGGCTGATGCGCGACCTCGGCCTGGAGGGCGCCCGACGCGGCAAGAAGGTCCGCACCACCATCCGGGACGACGGCCAGGACAGGGCTGGTGACCTGCTCCGGCGCGACTTCACCGCGTCACGTCCGAACGAGCGGTGGGTGGCCGACTTCACCTACGTTGCCACCTGGTCCGGGATCGTCTACGTCGCGTTCGTCGTGGACGTCTTCTCCCGCACGATCGTGGGCTGGTCCGCGGCCACCAGCAAGCGGGCCAAGCTCGTACTCGATGCCCTGGATATGGCGTTGTGGCGTCGGGACCGTGCCGGAACTCCCGCTGGACCAGGGCTGGTGCATCACTCGGATGCGGGCAGCCAGTACACGTCCTTCGCGTTCACCGCCCACCTTCTCGAGGCCGGCATCGACGCTTCGATCGGCACCGTCGGCGACGCCCTGGACAACGCACTCATGGAGTCCCAGATCGGCCTCTACAAAACGGAGTTGATCAAACCGCGGAAGCCCTGGCACGGCCTTGCCGACGTCGAACTCGACACCGCGGAATGGGTCGACTGGTTCAACAGCCAGCGCCTCCACTCCGCGATCGGAGACGTCCCGCCCCACGAACACGAAACCAACTACTACGCTCAACACCAGCCCCAACCGGCGGCTGGCGTCAACGCATAGAGCCTCCACCGATCCCGGAGCGGTTCATGGACCCTGCTCTGCGGCCTTGGGGGGCCGCAGTGACGGGAGTCTGTTCCTGTCGCTGAATGGCTGCCTGGACGTGTTCGCGGACGCCCTCTGCGTAGACGAGCCAGGTCGACACCTTGGCAGCGCGAGCGACGCCAGAGAAGGAGATCGGTGCACCGTCGTCCAGCATGAAGGATCGTGTCCAGCACCCGTTGGCGTTTGAGGAGGCTGGTGTTCCGCCGGGACTCGGCGAGGACTTCGGCAGGGGTGCGGGCAGCCATCTCATTCTCCTGTCTTGGAGACCTCGGTCAGAGGGAGGAGCTTGTGATCGCCGCCGGCCCGGACACGGCGAAGCACCGCAGCAGCGTCCTCCAGCTCAGACCGTTCGTCCTCGGGCAAGGCCGCCATCCGTTTGCGCATCTTCGTCGCGACGTCGTCGTAGGAGGTGATCTGGGCGGTGAGGTTGTCGATGACGAAGCTGGCCGCGTCCATCGCCGTCGCGCGCTCCCGGTCCCCGCGGAGGCTGTTGGCGTGATCTTCAATCGCTGGCAGGTAGGACGGGTCGGGGCGGTAGAAGCCGCAGCCCGAGCATTGGAATCGGATCGGGCAGGACTGACCGCCAGCCTTGACGTTGGATGGCTCGGTACAACCTCCGAACGGGACCGCGACGGAGCGTTGTTCGTAGGCTTTTGAGGAGCAGGGCACCGAGCTGCCGTGTCGGTCGATGACCATCAGGCTGAGCGTCTTGACAGCCTGGCGCTTGCGTTCGAAGGAGACCCGGTAGTAACCCATCGTGGTCTTGGGATCGTCGTGGTCCATCAGATCGCGCAGGACGTCAATCGGGGTTCCGGCATCCGCATGCCGCTGAGCAAACGAGTGTCGGAAGGCATAGGGGAAGATCAGCGAGCGATCGAACGGGAGGATGGTGCCCTCTGCGTCCAGCGCATCGCTGTCCAAAGATGGGAGTGAATCGACCCAAGCCCGTAGCCCGGCGCTGAAGTTGTTGCTGGTCAGGTGGTCGAAGCCGCTATTGTCCGTGATCGCAGGAAACAGGTAGGAGTCACTGACCGATGGGGCTTCGAACCGGTCCCGCATTCTCTGCCATGCCGTGATCGCCTCGACTGTGGAGGAAGTGATCGGCAGTCGGCGGCGCATCCTGCGGGGCTGGTGGCCGGGCCCTGGACGGCACGGCCGCGAACACCGCCAGTACAGCCGCGAACCACACGGGCGATAACCCCGTGACGGGGCCCCCACGATGGGTATGGTCGTTGGGCTGACGCTTCGTCATTCCACGAGAGTTCTGGGGGACTTGTGGACGACTTACCGCCGTCACCCGCCCAAGTGCCGCGCCGCCTGCTGGCCGACCCGGTGTTCGTCCGGGCCCTGCGCGAGCGGGACTTCACCGTCGTCTTCGCAATGGCCCACGACGTGGGGATCTCCTTCAACCGGATCGCCGAAGCGTGTGCGCTCAAAGCCGAGCGGGTCAGCCAGATCGCCCGGGGCACCACATC